>JALUYN010000505.1 GCA_027012915.1 Cellvibrionaceae bacterium | reverse complement strand
CAGAGTGGCACGGTACTGATTTTGGTGGGGCACGTCACCAAGGACGGCAGTCTGGCTGGCCCTAAAGTCCTGGAGCATATGATCGATTGCTCTATCTTGCTGGAGGGTACTCACGACTCCCGTTTTCGCACCCTGCGCGGTAGCAAAAACCGCTTTGGTGCCGTTAACGAGCTGGGCGTGTTCGCCATGACCGAGCAGGGAATGAAAGAAATTCACAACCCGTCGGCCATTTTCCTGCAGCGTGCAGATGAGGTGGCGGCTGGCTCTGTAGTGATGGTGATATGGGAAGGCACCCGACCACTGTTGGTGGAAGTTCAGGCGCTAGTGGATGACAGCCATATGGGCAACCCGAAGCGGGTCGCTGTGGGCCTGGAGCAAAACCGTCTGGCTATGCTGTTGGCGGTGCTGCATCGCCACGGTGGTTTGTTGATCGGCGATCAGGATGTGTTCGTCAATGTCGTTGGCGGCGTCAAAGTGGTAGAGACCAGTGCCGATCTGGCGCTGCTGTTGGCGGTGGTTTCCAGTTTCCGCGATCGTCCCCTGGGACAGGAGCTGATTGTGTTTGGCGAAGTAGGTCTTTCTGGCGAGATTCGCCCGGTCCCCAGTGGTCAGGAACGATTGCGTGAGGCCGCCAAACACGGCTTTAAAAAGGCGATTGTGCCGGCCGCCAATGTGCCGCGAGAGAAGATCGAAGGCATCAAGGTCGTACCGGTGAAAAATCTACAGCAGGCATTGGCGGCGCTGGAGTAAAATTTATTGATCCTGATCTGAGAAAACCGCGTATGACTGTTTATGGAGGTGGTTATGCAACGTCTATCGCTAGGTATCAGTTCTTGCCTGTTGGGCAACAATGTTCGTTTCAACAAAGGCCACAAGCTGTCTCGCTTCTGTCGCGACAGCCTGGGCGAGTTTGCGGATTTCACGCCACTCTGTCCGGAGATGGCCATTGGCCTGGGTGTTCCAAGGCCCACTATTCGCCTGATCAGCACTGATAGAGGTACTCGGGTTGTAGAGAGTGACAACTACGACCACGATTACACCGAGGCTTTGGAGTCCTACAGTAGCGAAACCGCACAGCAGCTGTCCGATCTCGATGGCTATATTCTGATGCAGAAGAGTCCCACCTGTGGCATGGACAAGGTCAAGGTGTACCAGCCCAATGGCTATGGTGAAACCTCCGGTGTTGGTGTCTTTGCCGCAGCCTTGAAGAAAGCGCATCCGCTGATGCCTCTCGAAGAAGCGGGGCGCCTGGAAGACAGCGGCATTCGCGAGAATTTTCTGATTCGCGTGTATCTCTATCAGCGCCTCAAGCAGTTGCTGAATGCTCCTATCAAGGCCCGACAGCTGTTGGATTTTCACTCAGACCACAAGTATCTGCTGATGGCACACAGTGTAGAAGCCTACAAGCGTCTCGGACGCATGCTGTCTGATTTGAAACGCTTTGAGCCTGATACCGTGAAGTGGGAGTACGCCGAGGTATTGATGCATGCTTTTGCCAAGCCCGCGTCTCGCAAAAAACACACCAACGTTATGCAGCACCTGTTTGGCTACCTGCGAGAGTTGATCAGCGCTTCGGATAAAAAAGAGTTATTGCAACTGATCGAACAGTATCGCACCGGAATTGTCCCG
>JALUYN010000504.1 GCA_027012915.1 Cellvibrionaceae bacterium | reverse complement strand
AGCCTCTGGGCGTCGTCGCAGGTATTACCCCGTTTAACTTCCCCGCGATGGTTCCCCTGTGGATGTACCCGCTGGCCATCATGTGCGGCAACACCTTTGTGCTGAAGCCCTCCGAGCGCGATCCGTCATCAGCACTGTATATCGCTCAACTGATGGAAGAAGCCGGCCTGCCCAAGGGTGTTTTGAACGTTGTTAACGGCGACAAGGTTGCGGTGGATACCCTGTTGACCGACCCTCGCGTTAAAGCGGTGAGCTTTGTAGGTTCCACACCCATCGCCGAGTATGTGTACACCACCGCCAGCGCCCATGGCAAACGCTGCCAGGCCCTGGGTGGTGCCAAGAATCACGCGATCGTTATGCCAGACGCGGATATGGATAACGCCGTCGCCGCACTCACCGGCGCCGCTTTCGGCTCGTCCGGCGAGCGCTGCATGGCACTGTCCGTAGCTGTGTGTGTGGGTGATGAAGCCGCCGATGCCCTGGTGGAAAAGATGACCGCCGCCATGCAAGACCTGAAAGTTGGCGCCTACACCGATTCCAGCAACGACTTTGGCCCAGTGATTACCTCCGCGCACCGCGACAAGGTTCAAGGCTACATTGACTCCGCCGAACAGCAGGGCGCCACTATCGTTGTGGACGGTCGCAACCCAGATGTCGCAGGCTACCCCAATGGTTTCTATGTGGGCGGCACGCTGATCGATAACGTCAAACCCGGCATGACCTGCTACGAAGAAGAAATCTTTGGACCGGTTCTGTTGGTGTTGCGCGCCGAGAGCATGGAAGAAGCCATGCAACTGATCAATGACCACGAGTATGGCAACGGCACCTGCATCTTCACCCGCGACGGTGAAGCGGCTCGCTACTTTGCCGACAACATTCTGGTTGGCATGGTGGGTATTAACATTCCTCTGCCAGTGCCGGTTTCCTACCACAGCTTCGGTGGTTGGAAGCGCTCCCTGTTTGGTAATCTGGGCGCCTATGGTCCCGATGGCGTGCGCTTCTATACCAACCGCAAGACCATCACCCAGCGCTGGCCTTCCAGTGGTGTGCGTGAGTCGGTTCAGTTCTCTTTCCCGAGTAACTGATACGCATAACGATGACCGTAATAAAGGGCGCTGAGGCGCCCTTTATTGTTTCCTGCCCAGCGGCATTACGGCAATCTCGCCACTCCCAGACTTTGAGCAATAGATACGAATCCCCATCTGTTACTCTTGAGGATGACTCATCTGAGCCATTAGCCTTTTGTAACTTATCCACGCGGCCGCCCCGGACAAGCAATTACCAATAAACGCTCCGATAAACACCCCTTGAATGCCGCCCATTTGCGCGCCCACCCAAAGGCACGGCAAAAAGAAAACAAATAGACGAGCTGCGGATATCAGCAACGCATTTTGAGGCCTTGCCAACGCATTGCTTATGGAAACCACCAAGATACATACTCCCAGCGGCCCCAAGCTGAAAGGCACTAATACAAGGAAACTGCTCAGTACGTTCTCGACATTGTCCTCACTGGTCATCAGCCCTGAGAACAGATCGGCGAAGAGCAAGGTCAGCACCGCCACCAACAGTTGAAACGCCAGAATAAACTTGATGGCGATCCTCATCAGCTTATCGATCTCTGAGAAATTTTTGG
>JALUYN010000503.1 GCA_027012915.1 Cellvibrionaceae bacterium | reverse complement strand
CGTTGCGCTTCAGCAACTTAGGAATTGCGAATACCGGACCAATACCCATCTCATCAGGCTCACAACCAGCAACTGCCATGCCGCGATAGATACCCAGGGGCTCCAGGTTACGCTGCTCGGCCAACTTGCCATCCATCAATACAACGGCAGCCGCGCCATCAGACAACTGTGATGCGTTACCACCAGTGATGGTACCGCCGTCGCGAACAGCCTTAAGGCTGGCCAAACCTTCCAGAGTAGTCTCCGGACGATTGCCCTCGTCTTTGCTCAGGGTTACTTCCTGCTCGGAGGTCTCGCCAGTTTCCTTATTCATTACCAGCTTGGTTGCAGTAACGGACACGATTTCGTCGTCGAACTTACCAGCTTCCTGAGCTGCCGCAGTGCGCATTTGTGATTGCAGCGCGTATTCGTCCTGCATTTCGCGGGAGATGTTATAGCGCTTGGCCACAACTTCAGCGGTATCCAGCATCGGCATGTAGATGTTCGGGGAGTTGTCTATCGCCTGCTGGCTCACCATGCGGTGCATATTCATGTGCTCGTTCTGCACCAGGCTGATGGACTCACAGCCGCCGGCCAGTACGATAGGCGCGCCATCGTTAACAATCTGCTTGGCTGCGGTAGCAATGGTCATCAGACCGGAGGAACACTGACGGTCGATGGTCATACCGGAAACAACGGGAGGCAGACCAGCTGCGATAGCTGCGATGCGCCCCAGGTTTTGGCCCTGTGCGCCTTGCTGCAGTGCAGCACCCATAACGCAATCGTCAATTTCCGCTGGATCTACACCGGAGCGCTCAACCGCTGCGGAAATGGCATGGGCCGACATGGTAGCGGCGTCCAAGTTATTAAAAGCACCACGATAAGCTTTACCGATCGGCGTACGTGCGGCCGATACGATGACTGCGTCTTTCATAAAATCACCTGTAAATAGAAGTCTCTCTCGAATCAAACACAGTAGCGAGAAGGGCTGGGGGCAGCCATTACCAGCAAAGTAAAGGTTGGTTGGGGGGCTTTGTTTCTTCTTTGTTGTTGGAGTGGTTTGGGACAAAAGTTTCGCCCTTGCTGGGCGAGTTAAGGCCTTTGGACGCCCAAAGGCCTTAACAATCCAAAGCCGCCCCGATCAGTCACCGGCAAGCCGGTTCCCTGCGCTACTCAGAAACTAGCGGCCGCTCGCAAACTCGCATTTTTTGACACTCAGTCAAAAAATACTCAAACAGTGCTCGCTGTTTCCGCCGCTAGTTTCTTCCGTTGCTCGGTGACTTCAAAGGGGAATTGGGGTGCCAAGCTTCAATGTGGCACCAAGGGTCCCGTATGAGTTGCTGAACGGAGAGTTGATACAAGGGTAAATCGCACAAGGAAGTGCGATTTAGGCGTATCGCGCAGGACGCGCGTTACGCCGACCCGCAGGATCGGCTCGGAGTGAAGGAAGCCGAAGGCCAACGAATCAGGGTGTGCTTTTCTTGGCTACTTCTTTTGCACAGGCAAAAGAAGTAGCTCGCCCAGGAAGGGCGAAACCATTGCCCAAATACACTCCGACAATTAAAAAACAAAAACTAATCCAGCTCAGCTATAAACCTCTCTATCTCATCCCACGCCTCCCGAGCACCATCCAACTTGGGATAAAAAATATGCCAAACA
>JALUYN010000502.1 GCA_027012915.1 Cellvibrionaceae bacterium | reverse complement strand
TACACTCAGGCCCGAGTCCGTAGCGCTGGTCATAGGCCCGGAAGGCGGACTCAGCGAAAACGAAATTGAACAAGCGATGAATCAGGGATTTGCGCCGTTGACCCTCGGTCCCAGGGTGTTACGCACGGAGACTGCACCACTGGCAGCCATCAGCGTGATGCAATACCTTTGGGGGGATCTCGCTTGCTGATCGCCAAAGGCCGTTAATGAGGCACACAGCCGGGAACTCACGGCTAGAATGACAGGAAGTTGGGGCTTTTGGCCGCCAAACAGGGATTTTTCAACTATGTCGGCTGCAAGTTACGCCATCTACAGAAAGTCAGTTCAACAATTGATGCAGAAGGACCAACGCCTCCCCAGCCTGCCGGCCCAGACTCTGAGAATTCGTGAGGCACTGAGCTCGGAAACTATCAATCACAAGCGACTCGGCGAGCTGATATCGCAAGACCCGAGCCTGGTAATGCGCATCATGCGAGAGGTGCAGAGCCCGATATATCTCACCCAGGAGAAACCCAGCACACTGTTTAATGCCATGCGACTGCTTGGACTGGAAAACCTGGAGCGCATCGCAGTTCTGCACGGCCTAAAGAGCCTATTCCTGTTTCGAAATCCACGACTTCAAAAGTTGTTCGACGCTGCCTGGAAACGCCAGTCATTCAAAGCTGCCATCAGCCGTCTACTGGCCCGCGAACTGGGATACCGCCCCATCGACGAAGCCGTTGTCACCAGCCTTCTCACAGAGGTGGGCACCCTGGTTATTCTGTCTGCTCTAACCGACGAAATCGACACCCCGGATCTGGCCTCTTACTTCAAACTCTGCGACGAGTACAGCCAATCGCTGGGATCGATTATTCTGAGAAAGTGGGATATAGGCGAACAGTATCTGGAGGCCATCAAGCACAATGGCCAATGGAACTATGTAAGCACTGCACCAGCCGGACAGCTGGCTTTGACAGATCTGGTAAACCTGGCGTTGTACCACAGCATTGCACTGCGCAATAAAAACCCGCAGCTGCCACCACTGCAATCACTCCCTCTTTTCCAATACATCCCAACGACATACAGAGCACAAGGATCAAAGGGCATGCTGACGCTGGTCACCCAGAATCTGCAGGAGATTCTGGACGACACCAAACGCATGATGCGTTGAGAACTAGCCCTGTTTCCAGCTCAGGTAGGCTTGTTCGAGGGCAGAAATTTCTGGAATTACCAGACTCTCGCCATTGAGTTTAACCCGGGATTTTTCGAAGACGTTCGCTGCACCGGCATCCTGCAGTGCCAGTTCGTCAGCCGTTACACGGGCCAGCTTGGGAATGCCCACCGTGGGCACAGCGACAAATGGCAACTCTTCGCTCACACCCGTGTAGTTGAACACTGCCACCCGACTCAAGTCACTGACAGGCGCCAAAGGCTGCCCCGTCAATAGCTCCAGAGACATCATGGGCACACGCTGATCGCGCCAGGCAAACAAGCCCAACAGCCAATCCGGTGCCCCTTCAATTTGTTCGGGCTTGCGATAACCTACTACTTCCGCCACGGTAACCGTGGGCACCAACAATGTCTTGTCGAAAAACGGCAACATCAGACTCGGCACGTCGTCCGGTAGGTTCTGCAAAAACGCAGTCCCGTTATCTAAATTCACAGTGGTTCTCCGGCTTCATTTTGCATAAATTCCACTAAACGGGCCGCCAGTCCTTCCGGCGACGCAATTACACTTACAATACCCGTATTCAAGGCCTCATCCGGCATGGATGAGATGGTGCAGCTCGACGGCGATTGCACCCAGACCTGACCACCATTCTGGTGGATCAATCGTGCTCCGGCGGTTCCATCGTCGGCCATTCCTGTGAACACGATAGCGCCGCACTGATTTCCATAGCTGCTGGCCACGTCGGCAAACACCTGATCAATGGAAGGACTATAAGCCCCGGGCCACTCGCCCTCATGGAGTGCCAGAGTACCGTTATCCAACAGTTCAACACGACGATCACCAGCCATAACGGCTGTCGCATTTGCGGGCAGTACCGCGCCGTGAGTGACCGGACACGCGGGATAGTGGCTATATTTGTTCAACATATCCACCAGGGTCTGTTCGTAACCCGGATCTATATGCTGCACATAAATAAAGCCCACCCCCAAGTCAGCAGGTAGCGCCTGCATAAAGGACTTAACTGCCTCAGGTCCGCCGGTGGACGCGCCCAGTACCCAAACAAAGGGAGCTGCGCCCTGCGGGTGAGATTCAAGATTAATACTGCCTTCTAGCCTATGCAGTTTCTCAGCCATGCGACTTTTCCACAGCTGCACTTCATCAGTATCAAGTCCCTGTTCCTGCAGATCGCTGATAATCAAGGGCTGATCCAGCTCTATCAGCCAGCTCTCCAGTGAGCGACTGCGGGACTCGGTGCCGCCCACATTGACCAGCCAGGCATCCATATCCGCCGAAGCTTGCAGCTGCGACAGATTATCGAGCAAAGTCGAGCTATGCACCTGATAACCGCGCTCTAGCACCAGTTGCTGCAACAGACTGGCCTGAGCAGCCGTTTCTGAAACTATCGCGATTTGAAGGGTTCTGTCTTCCAGAACCTGATCGCTCACAAATCCGCCTCGCCCACTAGTGAACCTCAATCAAGGATTGAATATTCTCCAGCAACACCTCTTCCTGATAGGGCTTACCCATGTACATATCAACCCCCAGAGATAACGCGTGCTCACGATGTTTTTCACCCGTACGGGAGGTAATCATAATAATGGGAATATCTTTTAGACGGCTGCTGGAGCGAATATTCTTCGCGACCTCAAATCCGTCCATGCGCGGCATTTCGATATCCAGCAGCATGACATCGGGAATATGATCCTGCAGTATCAGCAATGCATCGGCGCCATCTTTGGCGGTAACCACTTCGTAGCCTTCCCGTTCCAGGAAGCGCGAGGTCACTTTTCGCACCGTAACCGAATCGTCCACCACCATAACCGTTTTGACGCCGTCGTCTTCCGGCTGTGCCGCCAATGCGGTGTAGGACGGAATATGCTCAAGCATGGCATCGCTGCGAATCAGTGCGTGCGGATCGAGAATTACCACCACGCTACCATCGCCCATTACTGTGGCTCCGGACAGCCCCTGTACCTGACTGAACTGAGTACCGAGACTCTTCACCACAATTTCGCGACTGCCCATCAGCATATCCACCTGCACTGCCACCGTGTGCTGAGGTGAACGCACCAGTACCACGGGCAGCGGCATCGCCTGTCCTTCGAGTTTGGGGTGTGCTGTAGACTGCAGTAGCTCGCCAAGGTAGCGCACCTGATAGCGCTCGCCAGCGTATTCAAAACGGGAATCTTCGTTTTGGTAGTAGTGCTCAAGCTCGAACGGGCTGACCCGCACAATACCTTCAATGGTGTTCAGTGGAATGGCATAGCGATCGTCACCAATACGCACCATCAGTGCGCGGTTTACCGACACCGTAAATGGCAGCCGCACGGTGAATTCGGTGCCCTGGCCCTCCACGGAGTTAATACTCATGGAGCCGCCCAACTGTTTGATCTCAGAGTGAACCACATCGAGGCCTACACCACGTCCGGAAATCTGAGTTACCGCCTCGGCGGTAGAGAAGCCCGCATGCAGAATAAACTGCATGATATCGCGATCGCTCAGACCAGAATCTTGAGCCATCAGGCCACGTTCGATGGCTTTGGCCCTGACCCGATCCAGGCTGATGCCCTTACCGTCGTCGATAAGGCGCAAGATCACGTCGCCACCTTCACGAGCCAGTGTCAGAACAATGCGCCCCGTTTCCGGCTTGCCAGCGGCCAAACGTTCCTCCGGGGACTCAATACCGTGATCCACGGCATTGCGCAGCATATGCTCCAATGGCGCCACCATGCGCTCGAGTACGGTGCGGTCCAGTTCGCCCTCGACATTGTCCAACTCGAAGTTGACCTTCTTATTCAGCTCTGACGCCACTTGGCGGACAATTCTGCGCAATCGCGGTACCAGGCGCGAGAACTGCACCATGCGTGAGCGCATCAGGCCTTCCTGCAATTCGGTATTAATACGCGACTGTTGCAACAGCAGCGTCTCGGTATCCCGGGTCTTATTGGACAAGGTGGATTTCAGATCCAGAAGATCCGAAGCCGACTCAATCAACGAGCGCGACAGTTGTTGCAGATGGGTATAGCGATCCATTTCCAACGGATCGAAGTCGTCAGACTCAGCCATCTGCTCCTGACGGAACAGCACCTGAGCTTCCGTCTCAATATCCAGTCGCCGCAATTGTTCCTGAAGACGCATGATCGTGGAGTCCATCTCATCGAGAGTGAAGCCCATCTCACTGAGCTGCTCCTCAGTTCGACCACGACTGATGGACGTTTCACCTGCCAGGTTTACCAGTTCTTCAAGCAGTTCCGCGGAGACTTTAACAATTTCCTGAGGAGCGCTGCGTTTGGCGGCCAACGCCGCGGCGCCACCCGATGTCGGCGCTGCTTCGGGTTTGCCCGCTGTTGGAGCCGGCATGCTAAAGCCGCCACCATCGCCACTGCTGACGACGGGTACATTGTCTTTGGGTTTGAAGGGCACCACCTTGGCATCATCAGCCAAGGCTCCCTTATCCGTAATCTCTGTGCTTTCTTTGGCTGCAACTGCCGGAGGTGTCGCAGTCGCCTCGACGCCAGACTGCGTCGAGGATTTCGGAGTTAACTCCTCGATGGGAACAATGGAAACGACGCCACGCAAATCAACAGGCTCTCCGGCAACCAGTACTTTAACCTTTTCGATACCACGCAACAGCGCATCCTGGTACACATGCACCTCTTTGAAGAACTCTTCGTTCAGTGCACTGCTGTCGGTCAGGTTAATCAGAAAGGTTTCCAGATTGTGAGCAATGTCTCCAACACCCATCATTCCAGCTAATCGCGCACCACCTTTCAAAGTGTGCAAAGCGCGCTTCAGCTCAGTCTGTGGTTCGGTAAGACTCCAATCGGCCTCCCAATCGCCCACTAACTGCTCAATTTCTTCCATCAACTCATCGGCTTCTTCAGTGAAGATGTCGACGATGTCCATATCGATATCTTCAGGCAGCTCGACGGTCTCGGATGTGTCTTCCACCGGCTCCGAAGCGGTTACCGCTTCGGATTGTATCTCCGCGACAGGTGCAACGACTTCTGCTTCTTGCACGTCTTCGTCAGTACTTTCTACCTGAGTAGTTTCGGTCGCTGTGCTCTCTGGCTCTGTGCTCTCTGATTCGGCGCTGCCTATTTCTCCATCCGTTGGAACGGAGGCTTCCGCTTCAGTGACGTCGAGCAGTTCTCCGGCCTGAGTCAGTGTCAGCACCAGCTCATCAAGTCGTCTCTGATGCTCCTCGTCCAGCTGTGGCAAGTTCTGCCCCGCTGCAACCGCATCCACCATATCCAGCAACTGCTCATGGGCGGCCTGCAGTAACTCGAAATCGCTGTCGGTAAATACATCCAGCTGACCTTCAGTGGCCTGAAATACGGCGGCCAACTTACGACTGAGATTTTCCATTGGCGGCAAGCTTGCGTGCTCAGCGCCATTGGCCAACGTATTCAGTTCCTGAATCAGGGGCTCCAGCTTTTCGGTTTCTGCGGGAGATTGCTGCCAATGATCCAGCACCTGATCAACGTCCAGCAACAAATCCATGGCTTCGGCCATAAAAATCGACAGCAGCTCAGGATCGACCGGCTTGCTGCCAGCCTCGGCTTGCTCACGTTGACGAATCATGGGCCCAACGGAGCGGTCCTTCAGCTCCGCAACACGAGCGATGAATTGCTCCAATCGCGGAATGGTGATGTCCTGGTTACTGCGGATCTGCTCGATAACCGCTTCGATATAACTCACTGCATCTTTGAGCAACTGCAAAATATCTTCGTCGATGTTGACCAGATAGGTGCGAAGCTCTTTGACGAAGCGCTCCAACGGTGTCGCCAGCTGTGCCACATCGGAGACATCCGCCATATGGGCACTGCCTTTCAATGTGTGCAGTGCGCGCTGCAAGCTCTCACTGGGCGGTAAAAACAGCGGCGCAGCCTGATCCATGTCCGCAACAAATGCATTGACTGTTGCCAGATGGGTTTCCGCTTCAGAGGCGAAGATACCCCACAGAATATCGTGCTCTTCGGCGGTAACCTCTTCCTCCTCGGTGGCCGCTTCCGCACCCGTATCAACTTCGTCCGCCACCGGCGCTTCTTGCGATACGGTCTCCGCGGAAGCCTCTGAGTCAGCCTCTGAAGACGCAGCAAAAGGCGAGGCGCCGGAATGGAGCTCACTGGCCGGCGTCAATTCCGTGGGAATGTCCCCTTTCGATAGACTTTCGGCCCACTGCTTAAGCTGTTCAATACGATCCAGATGCGGCGTTGATGTTTTGGCCTCAAAGGCTGCAATAAGATCTGGCAACAGATCCCGCACCTGCTGGATCAAAGCCGCTTGAGCACTGTGAGGCTCTAACGTGCCTTCCATGACCTTGTTGAGCATGCTCTCCATCGACCAGGCCAGCTCGCTGATATCACTGGCCTTAACCATACGGCCACTGCCCTTGAGCGTATGAAATGCTCGCCGAAATTCAGTCAGGGCATCGCGATCCTCAAAATCCTTGGCCCAGAGCGGGAAGAATTCATCAATGGCTTCCAGTACTTCTCCGGCCTCTTCGACAAAAATTTCGAGAATTTCTTCGTCTATCGGGTCATCATCTTCGTCCACCGCCGTTTCTTCCTGTGAAGTAACGACTGGTTCTGGTTCTGGTTCTGGTTCTGGTTCTGGTTCTGGTTCTAAACCAGCTTGGTCCTCCGCCACAACCACATCAACCGAGGCACCTCCGTCTTCATCGGTATCGAGAATTACCTCGATCACTTCTTCACCCGAGAAATCCAGGTCCGCCAATTCGTCGGCCAACGTTATTTCCTGGGTCTGGGGCTCTTCCGGAGGCAAACTGTCGATCTCTACCGCTTCAACATCGGCGATCTTATTGAGCACTTGCTCGGCATCCACTGACTCTTCACTGCTGGACTTGGCGCTTATGGCCTTGTAGCCGGATACCGGGTAGCCAAGGCTCGCCACGCTGTTTTCGGCGATTTCCATCAGGGACTCATCGTCTTCCGAGGCATCTCCGGTGAGTCGTTCGAGATAGTACTCTACGCTGGCAATCGCATCAGCCAGAGTATCGAGGTGTCCCCAATCCGGGACTGTACCCTGCTCTATCAGCTCTCTCTCGATGTAGTTGCAGCACGCTTGCAGAATAGACGACGGCCGGGCCAGCGGAATCATGCTCAGCCCACCGCGGGCTTCATTGAGAAGGTCCGGCACCGGCTGTAAATGTGAAATATCCCATTGCGAGGCGATAAACTCGATAATGGAATCCTTGGCCTTTTCAAGATCGTTGCGCGCTTCTAGCAACACCGCTTCCTGAGCGTGGCCAATATCCAGGTGTGCCTTGCCAGGCTCGGCCTCGCCAATAATTGAGCGCGACGCCGCGGCCGTCATGGCTGTGAGGCGCTGCTCCATCCCCAACATTTCGCTGGCGATCTTCATCAACAAATCAGCGGGGGGCTCCTGCCCACCGGCATATTGATTCAGAGACTCTATTTGTTTCAGAACCTGTTGTCTCAGCTCCCCAACACCGAGTATTTCCAGAGTGTCAGCAACACGCTGCATCACTGGTAACGCCTCTTCCACCGCTGCGTGGTCGCTGCCGGAAATGCCGATATCCAACGCGTGCTTCACAGTCTCCATCTCGTCCTTCAGAGCTGCGACGACCGTCTCCATGGCATCGGGATCCATTAGGCTCTGAGCCGAGGAGGTAAAATCGGTCTCCGGTAACGCTTGCTCAATGCCGTACTTTTCGCGGAGCGCCTGGGCGCGCGGGGTTACCGATTCACTGCTGGAGACGTAGTACAGAAAGTTTTTGGTCAAGGCTTCAGAATTAAAGCCTTCGAAGGCTGCAATGCCTCCAATGGCCAGCGCCTTCAGCTCCTTATCAAGCTTGCGCAGCAGAACTTTGAAGGCGACACTGGGTTGCAATGTCCCCTGCTGCAGCGCTTCACCCACCGCCAGCATGATTTCCCACAAGGGATAACGAGGTGTGCCAGTTGTCAATTTCGCAACGCGATCACTGACTTTGAGGATATAGGCGAGATTCTCTTCAGCATTGACGTTGCGAATATAGCCCGCTGCCGCGTATTGGTACATCTGCCGCAGTTTTTGCAGCATCGCTTTCAGGTTGGGATTTTTTAGCGCTGGGGAACGACTGCCTCGCACCTGCTTGGCAGCACTGAGGTCGGGGGAGAATAGCCGCGTTTCAGACAGTAAACGCTGACCGCGTACCGCCCGCAAATCATTTAATAAAGGCAGCAAAGTCGTGGGTTCGTCTTTGCGAATGGCCTTGGCTTGTTCGAGATACACGGGCAATTGCAGAATCGCCCGCATCAAGACTTCCAGGGCTTCGGTTTCATTGACGGTCTTGTGATCCATCAACGCCTGAGCGAGCCCTTCCATTTCCTGGGCAAGAAGTGCCGCACCGGCAAACTCCACCATCTGCAGACTGCCATGCACCTGGTGGATGTGAGTCAGACAAAAGCGAATACGGGTTGAATCTTCTGGAGTTTCAACGTACGCCTCAAGCGCCTGCTGGGCCTGTTTTAAGGTCTCTTCAATTTCGCCAACCACCCATTCCAGTGCGGCGTAATTGCGATTATCTGCCATTCAGGCATCCCCTTACTTGTCTATTGCACGCGTATATACGCCTGCACTCGATCATCGCGCACCCGCCGTATCAACGGATGGCTCCAGTCCACCAGTTCACCCATGCCAATGATTAACACACCGTTGGGTCTGAGTCGGGTTACCAATTCATTTACGATCGCCTTTCTGCGCTCGCGTTTAAAATAAATCATCACGTTCTGGCAGTAGATTACATCCATCGGTACCACCGGCATCTTGGGCAGCTCCAGCAAATTGGCCCAAGCAAAACAGATGCGATCACGTATCGAGGCGTCGATCTGCATAAAGCCTGGCTCCGCATCGCGGAAATACTTCTGTCGATGTTCCTTTGGCACCCGCTCAAGTTTGCGGTTGCTGTAGACACCTTCGCGGGCACTCTGTACTGCCTGCTGACTGATGTCCGAGGCCGTGATGCTGAACTGCGGTTTGAGCCCTTTGTCTTCAAAGCAATCGTTGAGGGTCATAGCCAGGGAGTAGGGTTCTTCGCCTGTAGCGCAACCCAAGCTCCATATGTCAAAGCCACTGCCAAGCTCGCGCTCACGAATTCTCTGCTGCAGCAACTGGCTGACAAACTCGATGGAATCCGGCTCGCGAAAAAAGCTGGTTTCGCGCACCACCAATCGGTCAATCAGCTGCCGCCACTCCATCGCCCCGCGGATACCTCCGGTGACGTAATCGTAATAGTCGTCGAACTCCTGATAGCCCAGTTCTTTCATACGCCGGGCAATTTGTATCTGCAGAAAGCTACGCTGGTGCTGTGCTACCTGCATGCCAATCCGCTGCTCCAGAAGCTCGCACCAGCGCCCATATTGAGCGTCAGTGAACTCCGGAACGGATTGCAGACTCCAACCCATGGGCACCTCTCGCTAGCATCAAGCCGGCACGTTGGAGTTTTCGTCTTCGTCCTGAAGCACTTCTTCCAGATCCAGAGTGATGTCTTCG
>JALUYN010000501.1 GCA_027012915.1 Cellvibrionaceae bacterium | reverse complement strand
CAGTTTGTCCACAGCAATCTGCAAGTCCGTAGTAATACCGCTGCGCAGAGAGAAATCGGAATTGTCGGCCATCGCTTCAATGCGGAAAGTACGGGTCACCTGATCCGACTCGAAGCCTACGAAATTCAACTGAGCATCAACCACCCTGCCACCAACAAGTCGCGCTTTAGCGCTTTGCCCTTCCTGCAAACGCTCCACTTCATTTTCGGATACCCGCCCGACAAACGTCATGGGGTTGAGGTCCAGCAACATGGCGCAGGCGGCACCACGGTCTACGAAATCACCCACTTCCACGTGATGTTTTTCAACCATACCGTCAAAGGGAGCTCGAACTTTAGTGTTCTGGAAGTTCAATTCACTGCGTTTCAGGTTAGCTTTCGCGGCATCCAGTCTCGCTTTGGCAGCTGCTATAGCAGTTCGTGACTGATAACCGCCACTTTTCAAACGCAGTGAACCATCGTATTCAAGCTTTGCCTGCTGCACGGCGGAGCGAGCTTCATTAACACGCAGTTCACGATCTTCAACCGCCAGCTCGCAGATGGTATCGCCCTGCTTGACCACATCGCCTTCAGACACCGGCAACGACAGTACTCGACCGCTTACCTCAGCCTTCAACTCCACCGCTCGGGTAGCCTCTGTGCGAGCGCGCACCTGCACTACCGGAGCATACTCCAAGGCTTGTAACTCGCGGGCTTTCACCGTCACGCGCTTCACCTCTTTGGTTTCGCTTACCGCCTCAGGAGTATCGGACCGCAACACGCCGCTGGCTAACCACAGGCACGTGATTATCAGGATCATGATGGACTTTCGATAGTTGGGATTAGACCAAACGGTCTGCAGGTAATTTTTCATGGAGCCTCAGTTTGGCAAAACTGGTGGAAATAGGACAAATGTAAAGATGCGACTTTAGAGAATACACCCCGCGCGAACAAGCCAAGAAGTGTTAATAGCTTATTTTCAATAGTTTCCGGGAAAAGTAACCACTCACATTTCAATAGAACCTCAGACGCAATTTTTATCCTACAAAGGTCGCTATGTGAGGATTGGCGTCTAAGAACCATGGAGGCGGTATTTGCGCTCTTGCTATAGCCCGTGGTTTCGATAGAGTAGGAATTGTGGCAAAAAATATACAGCCGCGTGGATTACAAAAATAAAAACAACCCAAATATTATGGCTTTTATGAATTTCAGACTCCTGATCGCAAGTCTGTTGCTGAACCTCACCCTTTGCGCTCATGCGCAATTACCAGACAACACACAACCACAGCTTCAAATGAACGGCCTGGCACTCCACGAAGAACTGGGGCAAGCCCTGTTTATTGGCGCCATCTACAGTTCTACCGCACACGCCAACGCCGAACAACTTATCAGCTACGACGGCCAACGCAAAATGGAGCTGCGAATTATCACCCCGCGCCTGTCACATCGCCGCCTCAACAAACTTTGGGTTGAAGGTGCCGCCGTTAACAGTTCTCGAGATGCCCTGATTAGCCAGGCTCGCCACATGGCCCGGCTGACCAGTCTGATCAAAGCGCCCCTGCGCACTGGAGATCAACTGAGCCTTATCAGCGTCAACCCCTACGAAACTGCAGTAACACTCAATGGGACTACTTTGGGGAGTATCAACAGCAAGGGTTTC
>JALUYN010000500.1 GCA_027012915.1 Cellvibrionaceae bacterium | reverse complement strand
GCTCCTCCCGAGCGAAACCTACCTGTAGCGCAATAGCCTCCATACTCAACGCCGAAGATTCCAATAGCTCGCGCGCCTGAGTGAGACGCAACTGCTCAAGATAGCGCGCTGGACTGACACCAGTAACCTCGACAAAACGTCGCGCAAAATGACGCGGACTCATGTGACAGTGGTCCGCCATTAACTCAACCGACAGCACGGTATCGAGTTTCTCCAGTAACCAGTCGTGCAGCTCACTGAAGTCCTGGCCAGCCTTCTGGCGCAGCGCCATAGGCTCACTGAATTGCGATTGACCACCGGGACGACGCAGGTAGAGCACCAAATAACGCGCCACCTCCATAGCCGTCTCCGCACCAAAATCCTGCTCAACTAGCGCCAGAGCCAGATCAATACCGGCCGTCACACCGGCGCTGGTATAGGTACTTCCTGACTGAACGTAAATGGCATCATGATCGACCTTCAAGGCCGGGTAATCTTGAGCCAACTTTTGAGTAAAGCGCCAATGGGTGGTGCAGGAGCGACGATCCAATAGGCCAGCGGCCGCCAGAATAAACGCTCCGGTACACACCGACACCTGGCACGCCGATCGCTGTGCCCGTCGTCGTATACGGGCGACCAAATCCTTATCCTGCGACAATTGTTCTGACGTAAAGCCGCCCACCACCACAAAGTAATCACTGCTGTAGTTGTCGCCCAGCCGCAGCGGCGCTTGCATCTGCATTCCCGAAGACAAGGTCAGCGAGCCCGCTTCAGGAGCTGATATCTTTATGTCATAGGCGGCAGGCTTACCTTGGCCCGCACGAAGGTGATTGACCGCTGAAAAAACCTCCAGAGGCCCGCTGACATCAAGTCCGGCGGCCTGATCGTAGACAAACATCTCAATACTCTTCAATGCACTACCCCCTGTGCCGCGCAAATATCGTTACACTTCCGCCATATAGGGCGGAGCTGGATCGTATTGCAGAATTTTTCGCACTTGGCGGGAGTGATCCGGGCTGTGCAGCTGACCAATCAACCACAAGGCCATGTCAATGCCTGCTGATACACCCTGCGATGTCACCACCTTGCCATCACGCACATAGCGCATCTCCGGCAATACCGTGACACTTTCATCCTTTGCCAATTCTTCGGTAAGCATCCAGTGCGTGGTCGCTTTCTTTTGACTGAGCAAACCGGTTTTCTGCAAAATCAGACTGCCGGTGCACACAGCTGTAAGAAAACGCAGATCGGCTTCAATGCTCTGAATCCAGTTCACCACACGACCACTGGCCAGTGCAGAGTCGGTATCATTGGCGCCCGGCACCAACAGCACATCCAGTGGTGGCGCATCATCAAAGGTAAACTGCGGTCGCACTTCCATACCGTTGGAACACACTGCGGGATCGGCAGTTTCGGCGATGGTTACCACTCGGCTGCCTTTCAACAACAGGCCCGAGATATCAAACACTTCATAGGGACCGACAAAATCCAGCGAAGCTACTCCTGGATAGATATAAATACCGTACGTCAAAGACATTGCACACTCCTTGAGATTAATTTCCCATCAGCATACGCTTACCCAAAATGGCAGCCATGACATGCTACACGCATTTTCTGCCAATCTTACAGAATCTCCCGATTTAGCTTACAGGTCGTCGCT
>JALUYN010000499.1 GCA_027012915.1 Cellvibrionaceae bacterium | reverse complement strand
TTTAATTTCTTCCCATTGAGCTTTGATCTTCTGTTCGTCCTCAGCAGTGCGCTCGCCGGTAAACGTCTTGTGAAGGTCTCCATCTGGAAATACATGAGGATGTCGACGAACCAGCTTCGCTGTTAAACCATCGACAATATCCGAAAAATCAAAACGCCCTTCTTCTCGAGCCAGCTCGCTGTAGAAAATCACCTGAAACAGAAAATCTCCCAACTCCTCACGCAGCTGCTCGTAGTCCTCCGACTCAATGGCATCCACCACTTCATAGGCTTCTTCAACGGTGGACGGTGCTATGGTCTTGTAGCTTTGCGCCATATCCCAAGGGCACCCGCTTTCAGGGTCACGCAGTCGAGCCATAAGATAGAGCAGATCTGAAAGCGTATAGTAGGGTTGTTTGTTCATGCTTCTGGAACCTGAATCAATGCTTGCGTCGAGCCGTGGATACGTTGGGCAGCTGATTGAGCCGACTCAAGATACGGCTCAGCTCATTAAAGCTACGAATTTCCAGCGTGACCTGCATATCTACAGTATTCTTGCGCTTGTCGGAAATAGTCTGCATGGCACTAATATTGATATGTTCACTGTCCAGCAGCACCGTAATGTCTCGCAACAGACCATGACGGTCGAAGGCTTCGATAATCACGTCGACTGAATAGAAACTCTGCGGCGCCGCCCCCCAGTTCACCTGAATAATGCGCTCTGGCTCATCAGCCTGTAACTGCAGAATGTTGGTGCAGTCCTGACGATGAATAGAGACGCCACGCCCCAGCGTGATATAGCCGGTGATAGCATCTCCCGGAACCGGATGACAACAGCTGGCAATGTGGGTTAGCAGATTGCCCACCCCATCGATATAGAGGTCCGATCCTTGATCGCTGTGATCAGCTTTGCCCACCAGAGGAATTGCAGGTGCAGCCTCCTGCCCAAGGGCGAGCATTTTCTGAGCAGTATTGAGCACATGGCCAACGCCAATATCGCTGGCGCCAACCGCCGCATAGAGATCGTCGAGAGAATTCAGATTGAGACGCCGCGCCAGTGTCTCGTAATCGAGATCATCAACCGCCAAACGCCTGAACTCTTTGTCGAGCACTGCACGACCATCGGCAATATTTTGATCACGGGCCTGCAATTTGAACCAGTGATGCACCTTGGCGCGAGCGCGCCCGGTTTTCAAATAGCCCAACGCCGGTGATAGCCAGTCGCGACTGGGCGATTCGCGTTTTCCTGTAAGGATTTCCACCTGATCGGCGGTGCGCAGTGCGTAATTGAGCGGCACAATACGACCGTTGACCTTAGCCCCACGACAGGTGTGTCCCACCTCGGTATGAACTCTATAGGCAAAGTCCAAAGGGGTCGCACCAAGAGGTAGCTCGACTACATGGCCCTCGGGAGTAAAAACGTAGATGCGATTTTGCTCAACACTGGTAGCCAGATCTTCTTCGAGAGGATGCCCGCCCAACTCTTCGTGCCACTCTAGTACCTGACGCAACCATTCGATTTTCTGTTCATAACCATCTTCGCCCGCATCCTTGTCGGTGCCCTTATAGAGCCAGTGAGCACAAACGCCAAACTCAGCCTCTTCGTGCATGGCATTCGTGCGAATTTGTACCTCCAGTACTTTTCGCTCCGGACCAATCAGGGCCGTGTGCAAGGAGCGGTAACCGTTCTCCTTTGGGGAAGCGATGTAGTCATCAAATTCGTTGGGGATGTTACGCCACAAGGAATGCACGATACCCAGCACCGAATAACAATCGCGCACCGTGGGTACCAAGATGCGTACCGCGCGAATATCGTAGACTTGGGAAAAACCAATTCCCTTACGACGCATTTTTTTCCAGATACTGTAAATATGCTTGGCGCGACCGAAGACTTCGCCTTCAATATCCGCATCAGAAAGCGCCTTCTGCAGCACTTCGATAACGTCTTCAATATAATTTTGGCGAGCTACTCTTTTTTCATCGAGCAAGCGTGCGATGGTCATATAATCATCGGTTTCGAGATAGCGAAACGCCAGATCTTCCAACTCCCACTTGATATGGCCGATACCCAACCGGTGAGCCAGTGGTGCGTATATTTCGGATACTTCTCGAGCCACCCGACGGCGCTTTTCATCGGGGGCGTCTTTAACTTCACGAATGGCACAGGTTCGCTCTGCCAGTTTAATCAAGGCTACGCGCACATCGTCAACCATAGCCACCAGCATCTTGCGAACATTCTCGGCCTGATCTTTCGACTGCTGCCCGAGCACTTCCTGATCAGAGTCATTGCGCTGCGTCGTAATAGCCGCCATGCGCAACACACCTTTAATCAACTTGGCAACCGTCGCACCGAACTGTTTTTCGACTTCATCAAGGGGGATACGATTTTCTCGCACTGCCCGATACAAAATCGCGGCTTGCAGGGTCTCCGAATCGAGTTGAAGATCCGAGAGAATCTGCGCCATCTCCAAGCCAGTGGCGAAACTGCTTACGCCATTAGCCCACAGGTTATGGGTCGCCCTGGCTTCCTGAGCCAGGTGGTAGCTGAGCTGACAAGCCTTCTTGAGCGGACCTCTATCCAGGACCTTGCCCGGATGTTGCGCTTCCAGACCGCTTATCCAGGCATCGATATCGACTTGTCCATCGTCGTCAACCGGATGATCTTCCCTTACTTTAACCATAGTGAGTCCAGATGTGTGCCTCTGTATCAGAAGGGGCAATTATTCTTTTTCAAACAGTGCCATGGTTTCCACATGAGCGGTATGGGGAAACATGTCCAGCACTCTCAATTGTTTCAATTGAAACCCTTGCTCCTGGAGAGCTTTGGCGTCGCGAATGAAACTGGCGGGATTGCACGAGACGTACACGCCGCGGCTCATAGATTCAAACGCACCATTTTCGCATACTTGGCGCGCGCCTGCTCTGGGCGGATCAAGTAAGAACTTATTGCAACCTAATTGTTGTAAGCGACGCCCCAAGTCGGCCTGCTCGAGATCAAGTGCTTTGAAATAGACATTGTCCAAGCTATTGTGTTCCGCGTTTTCTCGACCGCGTTGTACCATCGCGTCGACCCCTTCAACACCAACCACGCGCTGTACTTTTCGCGCGATAGGCAAGGTGAAATTACCGATACCACAAAACAAATCCAGCACAGTATCTGTGGGCTCCAACTTCAGCCAATCCAGCGCCTGAGCTACCATTTTCCGGTTTACGTCGCGGTTTACCTGTACAAAGTCACCAGGATGAAAACGCAGTTCGATATCGCTGGCAGGCAGAGTATAGATCAACCTGGGATCCAGCTCGTGGCCCTCAAGATCCGTCAAGTTGCCACCCCGACTCGCTTGGAGCCAGCATTGCCAGCCTACAGGTATAACACTGCGAAGTTTCTGCGTTTGATCTGCATTCAGAGTTTCCAGCACACGCAGCACCACACCAGCACTGGAATCGCCTCTGACTAACTCAATGTGCCCCAGCTTCGGGCGACGCTCACAACTTTCCAACCATCCCTGCAAGTTTCGCCATACGCTTTGCAATTCCCGCTCCAGAATCGGGCAGGCATCAATGTCCACCAGCTCAGAGGACTGTTTTTGACGAAATCCCAATTTCCCCGCCTTTGATACGCCGATACGTGCTCTACTTCGATAGGCCTGTGTCGACTCAACAGCCGGCAACACCTCAAAATTGCTGAGGCCCAATTGGTGCTCAAGTTGCTCCAGCAGAGCCCGCTGTTTCAACTGTAGCTGGGGAGTTTCCGCCAAGTGCTGAAGTTGACAGCCTCCGCAACGGGCGTAGGCGGCACAAAATGGCTCAACTCGCTGTTCAGAATTAGTGAGGATGTCACGCGTTTCACACTCGCTATAACGCTTGTGACGCCGATAGTGTGAAACGGTGACCGTTTCACCTGGCAAAGCACCGGCTACGAATACGGTTTTATTCTGATGGCGGGCGACACCGCGCCCTTCCAAAGAGAGAGAATCAATTGTCAAACGCCCGGGAGCTTTTTCCTGGCTCTGACTTTTGGTTTTTTTTGCGGGTTTAAAGATTCGTGCCACAAACAATCACTTGGCATCAAACAAACCGGAGGAAAGATAGCGATCACCGCGATCACATATCACGGCCACAATCACAGCATTCTCGAGCTCCTGATTGAGCTGTAACGCACCAGCCACAGCGCCGCCGCTGGACACTCCACAAAAAATGCCCTCCTTGCGCGCCAGATCCAAAGTTGTCTGTTCGGCAGTTGCTTGATCCATATTGATGATTCGATCCACGCGAGTTCGGTCAAAAATGCTGGGCAGATATTCTTCCGGCCAACGTCTGATGCCAGGAATGCTCGCGCCGTCCTCCGGTTGCAGCCCGATAATCTCTATCTCCGGGTTTTGCTCTTTCAAGTAACGCGACGTCCCCATAATGGTACCCGTGGTTCCCATAGAGCTGACAAAATGGGTGATATTACCTCCCGTCTGCTCCCAGATTTCCGGGCCGGTGGCATTGTAATGGGCTTCAGGGTTATCGGCATTACCAAATTGGTCTAATACCTTGCCGAGACCTTGACTCTGCATTTGCTGTGCAAGATCCCGGGCTCCCTCCATACCCTGCTCCTGGGTCACTTCGATCAACTCCGCACCATAGGCTGCCATTGCCGCTTTGCGTTCTTCGGTTGAGTTGTCTGGCATAATCAGAATCATGCGATAGCCCTTAATGGCAGCGGCCATGGCTAAAGCAATCCCCGTATTACCGCTGGTCGCCTCGATGAGGGTATCACCAGGAGTTATTTCACCGCGGGCTTCAGCGCGGTTGATCATAGACAGGGCCGGACGATCCTTAACCGAACCGGCGGGATTATTACCTTCGAGTTTTACCAAAACGGTATTGCTGGTATTGCCCGGCAAACGCTGCAAGCGCACCAGAGGCGTGTTACCGATATAAGCTTCAATAGTTGGATACTGCATGGCTGTCCTGTTATTTGATCCCGCTAACTGCACCAGTTTGATTATCGTTTGACTCTACAGCCTCTGTGAACAGAATACTGAAAACCAAAGATCAAGCGGCGGTAGTGTATCGTTTCGTTTCTGGGGCACCAAAGAACATAAAGTTCTAGTTTTATTCAATAATGACGCTTGCTACTACGTAATGCTGCTCATCTGACAAACTCAGATGCAGCCTCTCCCCTTGCAGTACCCGCATACGTTCAGCAGCGCCATCTGTCAGAGGCATTAAGGGTTTGCCAAATTCATCGTGGGTGACGCTCATATGCTGCCAGGATACACCACGACCAATGCCGGTTCCGAGCGCTTTGGCACAGGCTTCCTTGGCACAGTAGCGTTTTGCGAGAAACCGTGCAGGCATGGCACTGTCTTGATACTGCTTGAGCTCAGTAGGAGTCAGAATACGTTGAGCAAATTTGTCTCCTAATCGGGACAAGCTACTTTCCACGCGCTGAATCTCAACAATATCAGTACCAAACCCTTTAATCATGAAACGTTCCCTGAACAGTCATATCCTTGAATAACTTGCGACTGGACAATGGGCGACTCCCCAGCAGCGGACGTAACATGGTTCGAGCCAGGTGTTTTGCGGCCCTGCGCACATTGGCGTCACCATAGTCACCCTGCACAATAGCCTGTAACTCAGCACCGGAATACGCTCCCTCCTGAGAAGAAGGAGCTTCAACAAAACCCGCCTCGTGCACATAGCCATATCTACCAGTCGTTGAAATTTCACTGCCGTCGATACAGTAGTGAAAATCCACGCCGTACCCCAACCCCTGGATCAATGAAAACTCGAACTGTCGCAAGACGGCCTCAAGCTCAAAGGAACCGTATAATTGCTCCAACGCCTGAATATAGTCCGCAAAAATCTCCGGGTGATCATCGTTATCTGGCAGCAGACGCATCAACAATTCATTAAGATAAAAGGCGCTATAGAGCCGTTTGTCGTTCAAATGGCGCAGCGCTCCCTTCACTTCTACATTCACCAGCGTTTTCAATCCGCTTTTTCCCTGCCAGGAGATTAGTAGCGGAGTGAAAGGTTGAACATAGAGGCGTTGCTTAACCTTCCTATTGCGCACGCCCTTGGCGATTAGAGCAATCTTACCGTAGTGTTCAGTAAAACAATTGAGAATGACACTGGTATCGCCATAAGGACGAGAGTGCAGTACGTATCCATTTTCGAGTTCAACACGCATGCATAGTTTCCGGGATATATTCGACTACTGGTCGTCGTAACCAAGACTGCGCAAGGCCCGCTCATCGTCAGACCAACCGGACTTTACTTTGACCCACAAACGCAACATCACCTTACAATCGAACAAGACCTCCATATCTTCCCGCGCTTGCTGACCAATTTGTTTGATTCGCGAGCCCTTCTCGCCAATCAGAATTCGTTTCTGGCTATCGCGCTCGACATGAATTACTGCACCGATATGAATAATTCGCCCCTCGTGGGAAAACTCTTCTACTTCGACAGTCATCTGATACGGCAATTCATCACCCAGTTGGCGGGTAATCTTTTCACGTACAATTTCCGCAGCGAGAAATCGAGAGCTCTTGTCAGTAATCTGGTCTTCGGGATAGAAATGTGTGCCCTCTGGCAGAAACTTGGCCACCAGATCCTCCAGACGCTCGAGATTCACACCGCGCAAGGCTGAAATCGGAATAATTTCCGAAACATCCAAATGCTCCGTCAGGCTCTGCAAATGAGGCAGTAAGGTTTCCTTATCCTCGATCTGATCAACTTTATTGACGGCAAGAATAATGGGGCAATCGACGTTTTGCAGACGCTTAACCACCATTTCATCCTCGTCGGTCCAGGCCAGCTTGTCGACGATAAAAATCACCACATCCACATCGCGAATGGCAGTGGTCGCCGCCCGATTCATATAGCGATTCAAGGCCTTACTGTGCTGCAAGTGCAACCCTGGGGTATCCACGTAAATAGCCTGCACTGAGCCCTCAGTCTTTATGCCCAGTACATTGTGACGAGTCGTTTGTGGTTTACGTGAAGTAATACTGATCTTTTGTTGCAGGATGTGGTTCAGCAACGTGGATTTACCCACATTGGGCCGACCAACAATAGCGACATAGCCGCAACGATCTGCGCTGGATTGCAGTTCAGAGTCTGAGTTATTCGAGTTTGACATGGCTATTACACTTTCGAATGTTGCACGGGGACGGCGGTCTTTCGACACTAGGCTTTCTTGGCAACCGCATCCAATACCGCCGCGGCGGCCAACTTTTCCGCCGCTCTTCGGTTGGAAGCGCGAGCACTCACCGGCGCGTCCAATAACGCCGTATGGCATTCCACGGTAAACTCCTGAGAGTGTGCTTCACCGTGAATTTCCACAACTTTGTACTGAGGCAAAGGTTTCTTCCTGCCCTGCAACAGCTCCTGCAGTTCTGTTTTTGGGTCCTTCTTGGATTCCAACTGAATATCTGCGAGTCGACCGCTAAACCAGGCCAGAACGCGCTCTTTAGCGGCTTCAAATCCTCGATCCAGATAGATGGCACCGATAACCGCCTCGACAGAATCCGCCAGAATGGATTCGCGACGATGGCCACCGCTCTTCATCTCGCCCTCACCCAGAATCAAGCACTCGCCCATGTCAAATTCTCGAGCTACCTCCGCCAGAGTTTCGCCTTTGACCAATTGTGATCGCAAGCGGCTGAGCTGTCCCTCTTTAGCACTGGAGAACTTATGAAACAGGGCTTCGCCAATAATAAAATTGAGTATTGAGTCCCCCAGAAACTCCAGACGCTCATTGTTTTTGGCACCGCAACTGCGATGTGTCATGGCGAGCATTAGCAGGTCATGATCCAGGAACTCATAACCAAGGCGTTTTAGCAGTCTTTGATACTTAAGGTTTTTCACTAACTTGTGGCTTACAACACTGATCGGGATATTTGCTATTCCAGTGGTTTTCGAAGGTCAAGACCACCTCGGCATTGCTGAACAAAGGTAATCGCTTCTGATAGTCCACAGAAACAATCATTGCACCGTCCTTTCGTTGAACTTTGATTTGTTCAGTAACTTCACCACGGATGTTGTTTATCTGAAAGTACTTTCTCAGTTTGCTGCGAACTTCTGACTTGGACATGGAAGTCAGATCCGATTCACTGCCCCCCAAATCCTTCAATGCCGCCTGAATAAACATGTTGTCAACGTATGGAGGCACAATGGTAAACGCCAAATAAACGAAAAATCCCAAAGACAGAACCAGATACATTGTTCCCATTGAGAACATGCCCTGTTGTTGTTTTCTCGTTCTCATAACACCTCACTCTCCAGCTGAGTTTGAAAGTTATTTAATCTCACCAACGTGCTTAAAACTGGGCAAGCTCAAAAACGAATCCCAGTGCATCCAAACGGCAAACGCCTTGCCAACAATATTCTCTTCAGGAACCGGCCCCCACTCACGACTGTCGGAGCTGTTATCGCGATTGTCTCCCATCATAAAGTAGTGTCCCTCAGGTACCACCCAACTGCCGCGGCGGCTCAATCTACCGGGGATAATATTCTTGCGCATATCGTGCTCAACACCCGCCAGATCTTCACTCATAATCTGGTACTGAGGAGCCGCTGGCGGCAGGGACGCCAGCAACGTCTGTGGCATTTTCTCACCATTGATATACAGCTGATTATCAATATAGCGGATTTCGTCACCGGGCAAGCCCACCACTCTCTTAATATAGTAGATAGACTTGTGAGGAGGAAAAAACACCATGACATCACCGCGTTCCGGTTCGTTGATATCCATCACCTTGGTTCTGATAACCGGAAGACGAATGCCATAGGTGTACTTATTCACCAGAATAAAGTCACCGATCTTTAGGGTTGGAATCATGGAGCCCGAGGGGATCTGAAATGGCTCGACCAAGAACGAGCGTAAGATCAATACCACAAATAGCACCGGAAAAAACGACTTGGAGTACTCAACCGGCCAGGGTTCGCGCTCTGCTGCTTGTTTGGCAGTGCTATAAGCCAACTGAATCTTATCGTCCGACAAGTCGGCCCCTTGAAACTGATCTTCAACACCTTGGACCGCCTGGCGTCGTGAAGCAGCAAAGAACTTAATGTCGATTAGCCAAACTACGCCACTGACAAATACCAGTACAACCAGAATCAGTGGAAAATTAATATCCATACGGGCGGGCCCTGTTCCTTTTAATCCGTTGTTATCGGTTTATTAACTGTCAACTTTCAGTACTGCCAGGAAGGCTTCTTGGGGAATTTCAACTTTACCCACCTGCTTCATTCGCTTCTTACCAGCCTTCTGTTTTTCCAACAGCTTTTTCTTACGTGTCACATCACCACCGTAACACTTGGCCGTTACATTTTTGCGCAAGGCTTTTACCGTGGTTCGAGCAACAATTTGACCGCCGATGGCCGCCTGAATGGCGACATCAAACATCTGACGAGGAATCAGTTCCTTCATCTTATCCGCCAGAGCACGACCTTTATACTGGGCGTTGTCACGGTGCACAATCAACGCCAGTGCATCGACTTTCTCACCGTTAATCAGCACATCGAGTCGCACGAGTTTGGCGGCCTCGAAACGATCAAAAGCGTAATCCAGAGAAGCAAAACCGCGACTGACCGACTTCACACGATCAAAGAAGTCCATAACCACTTCGTTCATGGGCAGTTCATAGGTCACCGAGACCTGACCGCCCATGTACTGTAGATCTTTTTGAACACCGCGCTTCTCTACACAG
>JALUYN010000498.1 GCA_027012915.1 Cellvibrionaceae bacterium | reverse complement strand
ATTCAGCTCCTGCAACTTGACGTCCGCGGGATTGGCGGCCTGCAACGCCCTGTATGCGCTGGTAGCTTCCAGATACATCAATTCGGATAACAACTCATGCCAGAACCCCTGGGAGCCCTGCTGTTTCGGCTTGGCAGCCGCCTCATCCAGACTGATACGCCCGGGCGGGTTCTTCAGCTGCAGCTGTGAATCTTGCAACGACTCCCGGTCCGCCGTATTTGGCACTTCCGAGACTAACTTCCCCCCACTCCTTTGATATGCCATGCGTATTACCTCTGCTACATCTATTACATCAAAGGCCCCACAAAGTTGAGACCTATTCACAGTCTAGTACAGCTCCTGAGACGGCCAGTTTAAAAGCGCGCCGCTGTGAGGTCGATTTCATCTATCCGCGATACTTGTTATTCCAACGCACGCTGTCGATTTTTTGCTACGTCATTAATAGGCGCCAATGACATCGCATTCTTAAGCCACACAACCTATAATGGCCCGCTTTGTCGCGCGGCTCAGAATCCGCCACCAAAACAGCATCCGACCGAGGTTTACGGGAATAAATGGAAGAGCAATACAAACCCTCCGCAATCGAAGCCAACGCCCAGAGCACATGGGAGCAACAGCGCAGCTTCGAAGTCACAGAAGACCCCAGCAAAGAGAAATTCTACTGCCTGGCCATGTTCCCCTACCCCAGCGGCAAACTGCATATGGGGCACGTGCGCAACTACACCATTACCGACGTGATTTCGCGCTATCAGCGCATGCAGGGCAAAAACGTACTGCACCCTATGGGCTGGGACGCCTTCGGTCTGCCGGCGGAGAACGCCGCCATCCAGAATAAGACCGCTCCAGCCAAGTGGACTTACAGCAACGTCGACTACATGAAGCAACAGCTCAAGAGCCTAGGATTTGGCTTCGACTGGAGCCGTGAGTTGGCCACCTGCCGCCCCGACTACTACAAGTGGGAACAGTGGTTTTTCACCCGCCTCTACGAGAAAGGCCTGGTGTACAAGAAAATGGCCACGGTCAATTGGGACCCGGTAGACCAAACCGTATTGGCCAACGAGCAAGTAATCGACGGACGTGGCTGGCGCTCTGGTGCTCTGGTAGAGCGCAAGGAAATTCCCCAGTGGTTTATTAAGATCACCGAGTACGCCAATGAATTGCTGACCTCTCTGGACCAGCTTCCGGATTGGCCTGAGCAAGTAAAAACCATGCAACGCAACTGGATTGGCAAGTCCAAAGGCGTTGAGATGAGCTTCGGCCTGACCCAAGAGGTTGCAGGCTTGAACAGTTTTGATGTCTACACCACCCGCCCCGACACACTGATGGGCGTTACCTACGTCAGCCTGGCGGCCGAACACCCCATCAGCCTGGCGCTGGCGGAGAATAACGCCGAGCTGGCGGAGTTCATTAAAGCGTGCAAATCCAATTCCGTGGCCGAAGCCGACATGGCCACTATGGATAAAAAAGGTCTGGATACCGGCCTGAAAGCAGTGCACCCACTGACCGGCGAAGAAGTGCCTGTATGGGTCGCCAACTACGTACTGATGGATTACGGATCCGGCGCCGTGATGGCTGTTCCCGCTCACGACGAGCGTGATTTTGCCTTCGCTAACAAATACGACCTGCCCATCGAGCAAGTCATTGCCAGCACCAAAAAAGGCGAAGACAATTTTGACAGCACCAACTGGCAGGAATGGTACGGCCGCAAGACCGAGATCAAACTGATCAATTCAGGTGAGTTTGACGGCCTCAACTTCAAAAAAGCCTTTGATGCCATCGCCAAAGCACTGATCGACGCCAACAAGGGTTCCGTGCAAACCAATTTCCGTCTGCGTGACTGGGGCGTATCCCGTCAACGCTACTGGGGAGCACCGATTCCTATGTTGAATCTGCCCGACGGCGGAGAAATTCCAGTACCGGCTGACCGCCTGCCCGTGCTGCTGCCCGAAGACGTAGAGATGGACGGCGTGCAATCGCCCATCAAAGCCGATGCCGAGTGGCGCAAGACTAAAATCAACGGCCAGGCCGCTGAACACGAAACCGACACCTTCGATACCTTTATGGAATCCAGCTGGTACTACGCCCGCTACACCTGCTCCAATTTCGAAGAAGCCATGCTCGACAGCGACGCAGCGAACTACTGGCTGCCAGTGGATCAGTACGTTGGAGGTATTGAGCACGCCATTTTGCACCTGCTCTACGCCCGCTTCTTCCACAAACTGATGCGCGACGAAGGTCTAGTCAACAGCGACGAACCCTTCAAGCGCCTACTGTGCCAAGGCATGGTGCTGGCCGATTCTTTCTACCGTCAGAACGACGACGGCAGCAAAGACTGGTTTAACCCCGCCGATGTAGCACTTCAGAAGGACGACAAAGGCAAGGTGATTTCAGCGTCACACCCGGAAGCTGGCGAGCTGGAACTGGGCGGCATGACCAAAATGTCCAAATCCAAGAACAATGGCATCGATCCACAAACCGCAGTAGATCAATACGGCGCCGACACCGTGCGCCTGTTTACCATGTTTGCGGCGCCTCCAGAGCAAACTCTGGAATGGAGCGACTCCGGTGTTGAAGGCGCCAGCCGCTTCCTGCGTCGCCTGTGGAAAACCGCCAATGCCCACTTGCAAGCCGGTGAAGCTGGCGAGATCAATCAGGACAACCTGAATGACCAGCAGCGCGACCTGCGCCGCAAGACCCACGAAACCATCGCCAAGGTCAGCGACGACTACGGCCGCCGCCAGACATTCAACACCGCTATTGCCGCCGTGATGGAACTGCTGAACGACATCACCAAGCTGGCCGACCGCAGCACACCGGAAAGCCGAGCAGTGGAGCGCGAAGCACTGGAGTCCGCTGTACTGCTGTTGGCACCGGTAGTGCCGCACATCAGCCACGCGCTTTGGCAAGAGCTGGGCAATGGCGACAAGGTAATCGATGCGGGCTGGCCAGTAGTCGACGAAGCTGCACTGGTAAAAACCTCCATTGAACTGGTGGTCCAGATTAATGGTAAAGTACGAGCCAAACTCGAAGTCGCACCTGACGCCGACGAAGCCAGCATCATTGAATTGGCGAAAAACAACGACAATGTTCAAAAATTCCTTGAAGGCAAGGAAATCAAAATGAGCAAAGTCATTCCCGGCAAGCTGGTAACCTTTGCCGTTAAATAACTGATTTCAACGATAACAATAAACGGAACTTGCATGAAAAAACTGATTACCCTGCTGCTTACTGTGACTATGGTGTCTGCCTGTGGCTGGCACCTGCGTGGCTCACTGAATCTGCCCAGCGATTTGAAAGCGATTCACATCAGCAATCAATCTCAAACTGACATCACTCTCTCCGAGCTGGTACGTGTTCTCGGCAGCAACGGCATTGAGCGTGCGGAGAATCTGGAACAGGCACAATACAGCATTCGCCTGAGCAATGAGCGCGAAGAGCGTCGCAGTATTTCTGTCAGCAGCAGCGGTCTGGTTTCAGAGTATGAACTCACCCACGAAGTGGACTACTCAATTGCCGACGCTGACGGCAACATTCTTGCGCCACTCACCACCGCTCGCGTAATTCGTTCGTACAACTACGACCGCAACGATGTGATTGCCAAAAACGAAGAAGAAAGCCTGATTCGCAAGGAAATGCGCACCCAACTGGCCGCTCAAATCCTTAACCGCCTGCGCTTCCTGAACAAACCCGCCACCGCTTCCAGCAATGGCCAAACTGCGCCCTGAACAGCTGCAAGGCGCCCTGCAAAAGCAGCTGGCGCCCATTTACCTGATCAGCGGAGATGAACCTCTGCTGGTTCAGGAATCCTGCGACCTGATTCGCGCATCCGCGCGCAAACAGGGTTTCACCGAACGAGTCTTGTACCACGGTGACAAATCCTTCGATTGGAATACGCTGCTCACCGAAGCCAACAGCCTGTCGCTGTTTTCCGAGCGCAAGATTCTCGAGCTACGCATTGAGAACGGTAAGCCAGGCGATGCGGGCTCCAAGGCTCTGATCGAATACGCCAACCTGCCTTCCGAAGATAATCTGCTATTAATTGTCACCCCCAAATTGGACGGCAACGCCCAACGCAGTAAGTGGTTTAAGGCACTGGATAAAGTTGGCGCCACAGTGCAGATCTGGCCTATCAACGAACATCAGCTGCCCCACTGGCTGGAACAACGTCTGCGCAATGCCGGGCTCAACGCCAGCCGTGAAACGGTGAGCCTTCTGGCGGCACAGGTAGAAGGCAACTTGCTTGCTGCCGCTCAAGAAGTGGAGAAGCTGAAACTGCTGGCCAACGAAGGTGAAGTTACCGCCGACATGGTCAGCGGCATGGTCACCGACAGCGCTCGCTACGATGTCTTCAGCCTGATTGACAAAGCACTGCACGGCGATGCCCGCGCAGCCGTAAAATGCCTGAACGGACTGCGCAGCGAAGGCACTGAAGCCATCACGGTCCTCTGGGCACTAACCCGCGAGATTCGCACGCTTTCCAATATGGCTCACGGCCTGGAACAGGGAAAGGCCTTTGATTGGGCCGCAAAACAGGCCGGCGTCTGGGACAAGCGCAAAGCCCTAGTCAAAAATGCCCTGCGTCACCTCAAACAACCCCAGCTACAAACCTTACTACGCAAAGCCAACGCCATCGACAAAGCCATTAAAGGTATGCGCGATGCCGATCCCTGGGACGAACTACTGGATCTGACTCTAAACCTCAGCGGTACCTTTTCCATCACCCCCGGCGTACAGCGCCTTGCGCTGACACTAAGCTGATTTATCCAAACAGCGACCTGTTAGTACTAGGAAGATTTTTTGGTTAAAGAAGCGAAAGCCGACCCGAGCACCACAAGTCCAGCTCCCAAATAAGCCAGAGCATTCAATGGCTCAGCCACAAAATGCTCAGGCCAGAACTCCACCAACAAAGTCATCACGGCAAACGTCAGTATCGGCACAATGGTAATAATGGCGCTGACGCGAGATGCGTGAATATGGTTCATCGCCTCAGAAAACGCTCCGTAAGAAACAAAGGTGTTGACACAACAAAACACCAACATGGCCATGGGCAACGGACTCATAAGTAACAGAGCACCCGGATCAGCCATTGGGAAGAAGAGCACGGCCCCCAGTACATAGATCACCAACATAATCGCCATTGAACTAAGCGACTTAAGCAACTTTTTCTGCACCAACGCATAGATCGCCCAGGTGACTGAAGACACCATCATAAAGGCCACGCCCAGCGAATAATCCGACGTCGCATCCAGCAAGTTGAGCAGATTCTTATTGAAGAAAGTCAGCAAACCAATGATCACCAGCACTGCGCCCAGCATCTGGCGGCGGGAAAAGGGTTCTTTATAGAGCCATACGCTGCCAATCAACATAAGAAATGGCGCCACCTGAATCAGCAGCTGAGCACTTTCGGGGCTGAGTTTTTGCAGTGAAAAGTTGTAGAACAGATAATTGCCCAGCAGACCCGCGGCCGCTATCAAACACAGTGAAACCAACTGCACACTGAACGACGGAAATGCTGTAGCCAGCTGCCCCCGCGCCCCCATCCACAGGGCGACCAATACACTACTGACAGACATCCTGATCCAGCACGCGGTATAGGGGTCCAACTCCTGGAGCGCGACCTTTAGCGCAATTGGCAAGACGCCCCACATTAAGGCCGTCAATAACGCCAGCGATACACCCACTCCTTGTCGACCACTTACTTGATGCATAGCTGTATTCCGTTAACCGCCCCATCGCCCACAGGTGATGCGCTCATTGCCACCGTAATCCCTGCGCGTTGCCACGCTCTGGTAGCCAAGCAATCTCAATCGCTCACGCAGCCCTTTGCCCTGCTCGAAGCCATGCTCCATCAACAACCAACCGCCCGAAATCAGATAATCCCGCGCTTGCTCGGCAATTCGCTGCAAATCCGAAAAACCACTGTCGCCGGCCACTAGAGCTGAAAGCGGCTCAAAGCGTACATCACCTTCACTCAAATGCGGATCGCGCTCGTCAATATAGGGGGGGTTGCTGACAATTGCATGGAAACCCGTGTCGGCAACACTCGAAAACCAGTCACTTTGATAGACCGACACATTATCCAAACCGCACTTTTTGCAATTGCGACGGGCCAAACTCACAGCGGCCTCGGAGAAATCCACAGCAGAAAGCGACCAACCGGGGTTTTCGCTGGCCAACGCCAGGGCTATAGCGCCAGTGCCTGTCCCAAGATCCAGCACCTTAGAATCAGATGGAAGCGCCAAGTCGAGCACGGCTTCAACCAAAACCTCGGTATCGGGTCTGGGGATCAATGTCGACTCATCGACATCCAACGGCAGCGACCAAAATTCTCTCTCACCGAGCAAGTGGGCCACCGGTCGCCCCGAGAGGCGTTGCTGCAGCAGGGCATCAAAAGATTCGAGCTCAGGCTTGGACAGCTCTTTTTCCGGCCAGGCAAACAGCGTGGTCCGCTGGCAGTCCAGCGCCCGGCACAACAACAACTCCACATCCAGACGCGCAGAATCACTGATGGATTGCAGCTCAGCAGCACGCTGTAGACACTCCACTATGGTTGCCATAGAGAGTTTTTACTCGGCCAGCGCCGCCAGTTGATCCGCCTGATATTCGTGAATCAACGGCTGGATAACTTCATCTACCTGGCCTGCCATAACTTCATTGAGTTTGTAGAGAGTCAGATTGATACGATGATCCGTTACGCGTCCCTGAGGATAATTGTAGGTGCGAATTCGCTCGGAGCGATCACCACTACCCACCAAATTGCGGCGTTCATCGGCAATATTCTGTGCCGCTTTCTCTTCTTCGACGCTCTGCAACTTGGCCGCCAATAGCGACATGGCCCGCGCCCGATTCTTGTGCTGGGAGCGCTCGTCCTGACACTCCACCACAATACCGGTGGGCAAGTGAGTCAGACGAATCGCCGAATCGGTTTTGTTGACGTGCTGACCACCAGCGCCACTGGCGCGAAACGTGTCAACTCGCAGATCAGCCTTATTGATCTCTACCTCATCCACCGCATCGGCCTCGGGCATCACCGCCACAGTGCAGGCAGAGGTATGAATGCGCCCCTGGGACTCAGTCTCGGGAACTCGCTGCACGCGATGTGCGCCAGACTCAAACTTCAGCAGGGAATAAACACCCTGTCCCACCACGCGGGAAATAATCTCTTTGTAGCCGCCGTGCTCACCGGGATTCTCGCTAAGCACTTCGATACTCCACTTGCGGGATTCCGCGTAACGGGAGTACATACGAAACAGATCGCCGGAAAAAATAGCCGCCTCGTCACCGCCGGTTCCCGCACGGATTTCCAAAAATACATTTTTGTCGTCGTTGGGGTCTTTCGGCAGCAACAGTTTTTGCAGCTCAACCTCAATTTCCTCCAACTGGGCCTCACCTTCTTTCAACTCTTCCTGCGCCATCTCGCGCATATCCGCATCGCCGTCTTTCAGCAGACCTTTGGCCTCGTCGATGTTCTCCTGAATCTGCTGGAATTCTCCGTAGGTTTTCACCACGGGCTCCAGCTCGGCAAATTCTTTGGACAGATCCCTGAACTTATTTTGATCAGAAATAATCTCCGCATCACTCAGTAGCGCACTGACTTCATCGTAGCGCTCACAGAGAGTTTCCAGTTTTTCCAAAATCGATGCTTTCATAGTATTTCTCAGAATAGGGTATGGGATAGCGGCGAGACACTTATTGCCCCAGTGGCAAACGGCGGTTTTCTACAAGCTAAGGTTCTTGGGGGCTGGAACGTTTGGCCTCAGACAGATCAAACAGCTGACTGCCGAACTCCAACAACTCGGTTTCGCCTGAGGCTCCAGCTTCTTTAAGACGTCGCGTCGGCGCATGCAGCAACTTATTGGTAATACCGCGAGCCAGTTGCGCCATGACCTGCTCAGGAGCCACACCTGACTCCAGCGACCTCAGCGCCTTTTGCAGCTCCTGATCACGAATGCCCTCTGCTTTCTGGCGGTAGGCCTTGATGGTATCCACCGAGCCCAGGGCCTTGAGCTCTTGCAAATACAACTGGGCACCTTCGACCACGATCCCCCTGGCCTTCTCGGCGGCTTCCTGACGCGAGCGCATATTCTCATCGATCACTTCTTTGAGGTCATCGACACTGTAGAGGTAAACATCATCAAGCTCGGCCACCTCAGTTTCGATATCCCTTGGCACGGCGATATCCACCATAAACATGGGCTTATGGCGACGTCGCTTCAGCGCGGATTCAACTGCACCTTTACCCAAGAGCGGGAGCTGACTGGCAGTAGAGGTAATCACAATATCGGCGCGGTGAAGATGCTCGGGAATATCCGACAGCAGAATGGCCTCGGCGGAGAACTTCTCAGCCAACTCATGGGCGCGCCCCAACGTTCGATTAGCCACGATAAGACGCCCAATTTTCTGCTCGCTGAGGTGACGCGCTACCAGCTCGATAGTCTCTCCGGCACCAACCAGCAACGCTGTGTCCTGGCGTAGATCAGAGAAAATTTGCTGTGCCAATGTCACAGCAGCATAGGCCACCGACACCGGGTTCTCACCAATGGCTGTTTCGGTACGCACGCGCTTGGCAATGGAAAAGGTCTGATGGAAAGCCCCGTGCAAGAAGCGCCCAACGGTACCTGCATCACAGGCCACACTGTACGCAGACTTCATTTGCCCAAGAATCTGTGGCTCACCCAACACCATGGAATCCAATCCACTGGCCACCCGCATCATATGCTCAATGGCCTGCTTACCGTCGTAGCTGTAGTGACAGGCCTCCAATTCAGAAGCACTCAGCTGCTGGTGATGCACCAACCAGGACTTGAGACGTTGCAGGGCACCCTCACCATGCACATAGAGCTCGGTGCGGTTACAGGTGGATAGAATTACCACTTCCTCCAAGCCTGCCTCACGACACGCCAATTGCAGCGCCTCCTGCACCTGTTCTGGCGCAAAGGCTACCTGCTCTCGAAAATCCAGAGAGGCGGTATTGTGATTAATGCCGAAGGCCAAAAGTGTCATACGGGGTGCCGAACAAATAAAACCGCCAATTTTCCGTTTCCTGGATCACCGTGACAAGGAAAATCCGCAGAAAAATGCTACTTTTTCCTGGATTGTTCGAATATTGACCGAAGCGCACTCACCACCTTGCCCTGACGCCATAGAGGTTCCCTAAGCAACCATTCACGGGTAAGGTGGTCCAATAGTTTCCATTGTAATAAGAAAGCAGACCCCCTCGAATGAAATTTGCCTTTCGCAGCACCGCCCTGATTGCCACCCTTACTCTGAGCGCCTGCAGCACGCAACTGCAGCAAGAGCCACCCGCGACTGCCACTACGCCAGAAGAAACCAGCCCGGCACCTGAGCAAAAGCAGGAAATCGAACCTCGCCCTTTTCCCGCTGAGACGCTCTATTCGCTGATTACCGCTGAACTCGCAGGTAGCCGCGAGCGCTTTGACATTGCTCTGGGCAACTATATGCAGCAAGCCTACAAAACCCGAGACGCCGGCGTGGCCGAGAGAGCCACCCATATCGCTCGCTACCTCAACGCCCAAACCGCCATCATTAATGCCTCGACACTCTGGACCGAACTGGCCCCTGACAATTTGGAAGCTCACTATATCGCCGGGACTTCACTGGCCAAGAGCGGGCGTCTTTTGGAAGCGAGTCGCCATTCAGAAGTACTAGTGCAAAACAAAGGCGTGGGCATCTAT
>JALUYN010000497.1 GCA_027012915.1 Cellvibrionaceae bacterium | reverse complement strand
CATCCAGGAATTGTCTGGGATGAGTTTGTCGGCTACTGGATCACTATGATTGCGGCCCCTGCGGGGTGGCAGTGGATTCTATTAGGGTTCGTGTTGTTCCGGGTTTTTGATATCGTCAAACCCTGGCCCATACGCTGGTGTGACAAGCATGTGCACGGCGGCTTTGGCATTATGATCGACGATGTACTGGCGGGGCTTATGGCTTTGGCTGTAATGCAGGGAGGCTATTGGTATGCGTCTCTATAGAGCGCTGCTGGTTTGTGCAGCGATACTTTTTTCCGGGCACTTGTTGGCAGCAAAAGATATTGTAATCAAAGGCCTGTTTAAGGACAGTGCCATTGTCGTGGTTAACGGTAAGCAAAAGCTCCTGAAAGCCGGGCAGAGTTTTTCCGGGGTGACATTGGTTTCTGCCAACAGTCGCCATGCGATTGTGGAAGCTGATGGTACGCGCCACAAATTGAAGGTTTCCAGGAAAATCTCATCAAAGTACAAGGCCGCTGAGAAGGTCGAAGTACGGCTGGCGCATGGGCGTGGTGGACACTATTTCACCAATGGTCGAATCAATAATCGACCGGTGCAAATGGTGGTCGACACCGGGGCAACTTCAGTAGCGATGAGTCTGCCTCAAGCCCAGGCGCTGGGACTTGATTATCGCAATGGCGTCCCCATTAATATGAGCACCGCGAACGGTGTGACCCGCGGCTACAAAATAAATCTGCGCAGCGTCATGGTTGGCCCGGTGCGGGTGGACAATGTAGAGGCCGTAGTGAATATGAGCGACTTCCCCGACATTATTTTGTTGGGTAACAGCTATTTATCCAAAGTCTCCATGACCCGGGAAAACGGTGTTCTGGTACTGCAGTCAAAATTTTAGGCGATGTCTGTTATCGCTATGAGAGGTTAACCGGTGACGGTTCGTTATATTGAATCTTGCAAACTGCCAACCCCTTGGGGCATCTTCGAGATGCACGGCTTCGAAGACGGCGACAAAGAGCATGTCGTACTGAGCATGGGCAATGTTCGCGGTGACGAGCCAGTACTGGCTCGTATTCACTCCGAGTGTCTGACAGGCGATGGTTTGTTCAGTTTGCGCTGCGATTGTGGTGCACAACTGCAGGCGGCTATGCATCGTATTTCCGTCGAAGGGCGCGGAGTTATTTTCTATCTGCGCCAGGAAGGGCGCGGCATTGGCTTGTTGAATAAAATCAAAGCCTACAATCTGCAGGATCAAGGGTGCGACACCGTAGAAGCCAATGAGCGTTTAGGTTTTGGCGCCGATATGCGCGACTACTCCATTCTTAAGCCCATGATTGATCATCTTGAGATTGGCCAGTTGAAACTCATGACCAACAATCCGCGCAAGATTAAGGCTCTGCAAGAGCTGGGTGTGGATGTGGTTGAGCGTCTCGCGCATCAGCCGGGTCGCAACCCGCACAACGCCAAGTATTTGGAAACCAAGAAAGGCAAACTTGGTCATTTGCTGGAAAGTGAAGACTCAACGGACAAATCCTGAATTGTAAAAAAGGGCTAATTTGAGTCCTTTTTCGTTTTTATAGGGTCTTCTCCATATACGTGTGACCTTCCAGGTGTCCCCACTTGCGCTTGTCATCGGCGTCTTTGTGCTCTAAATCGACAAAGCCTATGCGC
>JALUYN010000496.1 GCA_027012915.1 Cellvibrionaceae bacterium | reverse complement strand
CAGGGGCATGATGGCCTGAAACTCACGATCACGAGCTTGCTTGGCTGAGCCGCCAGCTGAGTCCCCTTCCACCAGAAACAGTTCGCCGCGCTCCGGTTCGCCGCTGGAACAGTCCGCTAACTTTCCGGGCAACGCCGGGCCTTGGGTGACTTTTTTACGCGCTACTTTTTTGCTGGAGCGCACGCGCTTCTGCGCATTGCTGATGCAGAAATCGGCGAGCTTGTCGCCCTCTTCTGTGTGCTGGTTCAACCACAGGCTGAACGCATCCTTAGCGACGCCGGAAATAAACGCAACCGCTTCACGAGATGACAAGCGCTCTTTGGTTTGTCCGGAAAATTGCGGGTCGGCCATCTTGAAAGAAAGCACAAAGCAGCAGTTGTTCCAGATATCATCCGGCGTCAGTTTCACGCCGCGTGGCAGCAAATTGCGGAATTCACAGTACTCGCGCATGGCTTCCAGCAAGCCGGTACGCAGGCCGTTGACGTGGGTGCCGCCTTGCGCGGTGGGAATCAGGTTGACGTAGCTTTCCTGGGTCAGTTCGCCCCCTTCAGGCAGCCATTGCACGGCCCAGTCACAGGCTTCTTTTTCACCGGAAAAGGTGCCGACAAAGGGTGTGGCGGGCAGGTTTTCCCAGCCGTTGGTAGCGGCCGATAGATAATCGCGCAGGCCATCTTCGTAATGCCATTCGTCCTTGTCGCCGCTGGCCTCGTCTTTAAAGGTGACTCTCAGGCCCGGGCACAATACCGCTTTGGCGCGCAGTACGTGACGCATGCGGGACAGGGAGAACTTGTGGGAGTCAAAGTATTTGGCATCGGGCAAAAAGCGCACGCTGGTACCTGTGTTGCGTTTGCCGCAGGTATCAATTACGTGAAGATCCACGGCTTTGTCGCCATCTTTAAAGCCAATGCGATGTACTTCGCCGTTGCGACGGATAGTCACTTCCAACACCCGTGACAGAGCGTTGACTACAGAAACCCCAACACCGTGCAAGCCTCCGGAGAACTGGTAGTTGTCGTTGGAGAACTTGCCGCCTGCGTGCAGGGTGGAAAGAATCACCTCGACGCCGGGTTTGCCCTGCTCGGGGTGAATATCCACGGGCATGCCGCGACCGTCATCGGTGACGGTCAGAGAGTTGTCCTTGTGCAGTACCACATCAATATTGCGCGCGTGACCGGCCAGGGCTTCGTCCACACTGTTGTCGATAACCTCTTGCGCCAAGTGATTAGGCCGGGTGGTCTCGGTGTACATACCGGGGCGCTTTTTGACGGGGTCCAGCCCCGTGAGGACTTCAATATTCTCGGATGTGTAATTGCTCATAGAATCGCTTAAAAAACCAACAGAATCGGCGAGTAAAAAAGGGAAGAAATCGTGACTGGGAGACTACCGTTGCTTAGTGGGTGTGTCTAGTACGTAGGTCGGCTAGAGCGCAGCGATAGCCGATACGCCATACCGGGTTTCAATATCGATTGTCGGCTATCGCTGCGCTCTAGCCGACCTACAACTCTTTGTGGCGGGGCTATTTGAAGAGGAAGTTGAGGATCTCGGGCAGATGGCGATCGTAGTGTTGGAAGCTGTGGTCACCGCCCTCTTCTATCGAGACCCGGCAATCGACGTAGCGGTCAACCGCTTGGCGATAGTCGAGAGTTT
>JALUYN010000495.1 GCA_027012915.1 Cellvibrionaceae bacterium | reverse complement strand
GAATCGTTCTCACTTTATTGGCTAACGTGCTCTTTGCACTTTCCCTGATCACCAAGTGGTAGGGCGCCATGCGCAAGAAGTCTTCCAAGGTTTTGGAGTTCTGAACAATTTTCGACTCGAGATAACTGGCTTTGTATTCAAAGCCGTTGTACAGCTGATCAAAACGAATAGTAGCTGGATAGGTTTCCGCCAACTCCCTAAACGAGTCCGGGCAGGAAAAACTGAAGGAAATACTCTCCAGAGGAATTTCCTGTCCAGTCAACCAACAGTTAAAACGATGCCATACTGCCAGCGAGGTACGAATTTTATCCGCATTTTCGATCACCATCAGTTGATCAAAATCCTCTTTGGAAAGCTGTCGAATGCCTGCCATCTGCGTTCGCGCCAAACCATTATCAAGTATCTCGGTCTCTGGTTTAGTGAGAAAGCCACGGCAAATTTCAGAAAACTCACCGGCTCGAATACCAGCTTGGTAGAGGTTGTCACATTGTATGACCGTCAAGCATAACAGACGAAATGACCCTAGCTGCACTCGGCCACCGCTCATCATGCCGAAACATTCGTCCTGTACCTGACGCATAACTTTCTGATACAGCTGACCGTATTTGACCGAAGAAAATTGACGTTGCTCATCAATATCTGAGCGGTCGATTCCCAGTTCTAGCAACATGGCCTCAACATCGCAGCCCTGCTTTTCCGCAGATGCCAGCAGCGATTGCGCGTATTCCGAAGATATATGTGTATCGACAACGGTCATCACAACAGAGTCCACTCATTAGAATCAGGTTTTGTCATCAGGGTCTCTATTATTCCGTCGAAGTATTAATCGCGCAAATTTTAGCACCAAAACCAACAGTGCAGCACCGAACATCAACAACGCCATCAGAACCAGGGACAGCCAGAAAAAGCTCAGGATATCGTCCAGAGGCACTCCCCAACTCCATATGGCTACAGCAACAAATGTCACACATACCAGCAAGCTAAGAAAAACCGTTCTCTTCTGACGTTTACCAAAAAGCATTTCTTCCCCTCAGAAGGCTACAGCAACTGCTCAAGAACATGGGCAACGCCATCCTCCCATACAGGCAGAGTTACGTAATCTGCAACGGCTTTGACCGCATCAGAAGCATTCCCCATAGCCACCCCGGTACCAGCGAGCTTTAAAAACTCCATATCCGATTGGGCATCACCAAAGGCTATGACCTGGTCTCGCAGAACGCCATGATACTCAATGAGTTCGTTAAACGCCGCTCTTTTGCAGGCATCTTGGCTGATAATGCTAACAAACAACCAGTCTGGCTCCTCCGCAAGCTGAGCATAAGCAAAAATCAGATGGGGAAATTGGGCTTCCAGCTGGTATAACAACTGGTGCTCAGACCTCGAGTCGACCGCCAATAGCAACTTAATAACCGGTTGTTGGTTATCCAGCTCTTCAAAATTCGAATGCTGGGGCTGACAACGCAAATGCCGCGCGTGCTTGTCCGAAATAACGTGCGGCTTCTCAATGTAGTATTTATCAGACGTGCAAACTTCGAGATAAAGCGACAGCGCCCGGGCAGAAGCAATCAACGCCCAAACATCCTCGACTGCCAACGGCGACTGACGCAAGGTTCTCCCAGTCTGGGGGTCGTGCACCAAGGCGCCAGTGTAAAATACACCTGCTGCCTGAAGCCCCAACTCACGGATCAGAAATTCCGCCGCAAACATCGGACGCCCCGAAGCAATCGCTGTTTTGATACCAGCCTGTTGAACCGCTTGCAGTGCACTCTTTAACCGCTCGGTATAGACTCCATTAAAACCCAACAAGGTGCCGTCAATATCAAAAAAAGCGAGTTTATAATCCCGCTTTAATACACCTGAATCTTGATCTGGCATTGTTGGCCCTATTTTCACAGCCCCAGACTGCCCTCGTGACTCCATTCGCAACGCACTTGCATATCTCCAGAACCGGGTTCGTGTGAGCTGCCGCTAGCCTCCCAGGTAAAGGTATGAGTTCCCGAGAGCTCAGTCTCGAGATGTACAGTTGCTGAAACCCAGTACATTTTGCCAAGTAGCTCTTCGAACTTGGTAATCCACTGCTCCCATTCATACTCAATGGCCTTGTATGAGGCACCAAAGTGCATAACATCAGTCTGATAGCTTTCACCGGCCACCTGAGTGTTGGGTAACGCAAACATTTCCTGGGACAAAAACGGCCAGTCATCTGCCTTGGGGAGCGCCAGCATCGCCGCGCGATTCGTCTTGCGGCGCTGCACGTCACCTTCGAGATCGGCAGCGTCTTTAATGCAACCGTAAACTATCGATTCCTGATCCATAACGTCCACCCATCAAATTAGAAGAACCACCAGCCGGACCTTTCCAGCCGCTTTTGACAACCGTTCAGCTGCCTTTGGTATACCGAAGATTTGTTCGAGACTTTTCGTGCAACCTGTTTCAGCCAACCTTTATTCATGAACGTCCGCCGATTAAATCCACCGTGCCCCTCGTGGTAGGCCAAATACAGGTGATAGGCATCGTTGCGCTTGATTCCGCTTCGCTTTTCACTGACCGAGTTATACCAACCAATAAAATCAATGGCATCATCAAATTCATCGCGATCTGCACCCCAATTGCCAGTCTTATCCTTGTACCAATCCCACGTGTCATCTTTGGCCTGCGAGAACCCATAAGCGGTACTTTTTCTAGGCCCGGGGATTACCCAAAGAATTCGGCTTCGGGGAGTTTTCGCCTTCGGTCTAAAGCGGGACTCCTGATGCATAATGGCCATCATCACTGCGATGGAGGACCCCCATTTTTTATGAGCATCTTTTGCTTCGTCGTACCAACCGTCTTTTTCATCAAAGATATGGCAAATGTTCTCTACGTGCTTCGGTGGCGATGTCACACACCCCTCCAGCACCAACAACAGTACCAACAACAGCAAAGGTAGCAGCGCTCTCACGACAGAGTCTCGACAAAACCTGCAGGATCGGCAAACAGTGATTGCATGCCCTCCTCGTCCAGCACAGGTATCCCCAACTCCTCAGCCTTTGTGCGCTTGGAGCCAGCTTTGTCCCCAGCGATCAAACAATCCGTTTTGGCCGATACGCTACCGGCGACCTTGGCCCCCAGATTCTGCAATTTTTCCTTAGCCTCGCTGCGCCCCATGGTCTGAAGTGTTCCAGTCAGCACAAAGGTGCGATTATGCAAGGGCTGGGCATCAACAGAAACCACAACATCAGGCCAGTGCACGCCCTTAGCCCGAAGAGCATCAATGACTTCAAGATTCTCAGGCTGCTGGAAAAATTCCTGAATAAAGTGCGCCACTACTGGCCCAACGTCGGGCACTTCTAACAGTGCAGCCTCATCGGCCGCTATAAGCGATTCCAAAGTACCAAAGTGACGGGACAAGTTCCGCGCAGTGGCCTCGCCAACTTCACGAATTCCCAGCGCATACAAGAAGCGTTCGAAAGATGTAGCCTTACTGACTTCCAAGCCATCGATCAGATTAACGGCGGATTTCTCCCCCATGCGCTCCATTGCTGCGAGCTGATCTTTATCCAAATCGAACAAATCAGCGACGGAGTGAATCAGCTCTTCATCCACTAGCTGTTCAACCAACTTGTCACCGATACCGTCCACATCCATGGCTTTGCGAGAGACAAAGTGTTTAATAGCCTCCTTGCGCTGTGCCCCGCAAATCAAACCACCACTGCAACGCGCTACCGCTTCGCCAGCAACAGTTTCAACCGGAGACTCACAGACGGGACAGTGCTCGGGGAATTCGATATCTCTGGCGCTCTCGGGACGCCGGGACTTAACCACGGACACAATCTGAGGAATAACGTCACCCGCTCGGCGAATAACAACAGTATCGCCAACTTTGACACCGAGGCGCTCAACTTCATCACGATTATGTAAGGTCGCGCTAGAAACAGTGACGCCACCTACAAATACCGGATCCAACCTTGCCACGGGGGTTACCGCCCCAGTACGTCCAACCTGAAATTCGACATCCAGCAGTTGAGTCATTTCTTCCTGCGCGGGGAATTTATAGGCTATAGCCCAGCGGGGAGCCCTGGAGACAAAACCGAGTCGCTCTTGAAGCACAAGATCGTTAACCTTAAAAACGATGCCATCGATCTCGTAATCCAAATGATCACGTTTATCGGTCATTTCGCGATAATACTCGATGCACTGCTCAATACTGGCTGCCTCAGCCATTTCAGGGTTAATTTTGAAACCCCAGTCATTGAGCTTTCTCAAAATATCCGTGTGGCGGCCAGGCAACGTACCACCTTCAACCCAACCAACACTATAGGCGCACATCTCTAGCGGCCTGGATGCGGTTATCTTTGAGTCCAATTGACGCAAACTTCCCGCCGCTGCATTGCGAGGATTGACGAAGGGTTTCTCACCGGCCGATCGCGCGCGATCATTTAGCGAATCAAATCCCGCCTTCGGCATATAAACTTCGCCGCGAACTTCAAGCGTGGCAGGATAGTTCTCGCCCAGTAAACGCAGAGGGATTGAGGGAATGGTTCTAACATTTTGCGTAATATCTTCACCGGTGGATCCGTCACCTCGGGTCGCACCACGCTCCAACACACCATCAACATAAAGCAAGCTAACGGCTATACCATCGAGCTTTGGCTCGCAGGCATATTCAATCGCCTCCCGACCGTCCTTCAGACGTTCGAGCAGGCGCTGATTGAATGATTGCAAATCATCGTCATCGAAGGCGTTATCCAATGACAGCATGGGGATTTCGTGGCGTACCTGAGAAAAAACGCTCAGAGGTGCTTCGCCAACCCGCTGTGTTGGAGAATCCGCGGTTATCATCTCCGGATGTTCTGCCTCGAGGTTCTTCAGTTCCTGAAATAAACGGTCGTACTCGATGTCCGGTATCGTCGGGTCATCCAGAACATAATAGCGATAGTTGTGATAGTTGAGCTGTTGCTTCAGCTCGTCAATTCTGGAATGAGTATTGTGGCTGGCCGACATAATCGAGGTTGTACTTCTCTCACGAATGAAATTGATGTGAACTGGAAAAGGCTTAACCGCTTTCAGGTCATTAAGTTAGCTTTTTACGTTCGTATTCACGTATGCGCTCGCGACAATGCTCTAAGGTCTGGGCAGTCATCACGCTGCGATTTTCGTCTTTTAATTCCCCACCCAGGTTTGTAGCCAGCGTTTGAGCCGTCTCTGCCATACAATTAAAGGCATCCATCGCGTTACATCCCAGTGGCAGACTCATAAACAAACTGACACCAGGCGTTTCAAAATTTTGCATATTGTTCAGATCAAACGTGCCAGGAACTACCATATTGGCCATGCTGAACATCACTGAGCCTTCGCCATCTTCGCCGACATGCCGATGGAAGATCTGCATATCGCCGTATCGCATGCCACATTCCAACAGGCTGTCGAGCAGTATGGCACCGCTCAAACGCGCTCCCTGGGGGGCCATGACATTAATCACCAGAACTTCATCTGGCTCTGCTGGCTCAGCATCCAGGGGCTGTTCAGAGTCCTGTGCCTGAACTGCACTTTCCAGTGGTGTGTCCACGTCACTCAGCTCCGCCTCCAAAGCGTCAATCACATCGACGTCCAGACTGCCTGTTTCCGTCAGACTTTCGTCACCAACAGCGGACTCAATTTCAGTGGACAAGGTTTCATCCAACGTGGGCTCACGTCGTTCCACTTCGCGGGTTTCGGAAACAGCCTCTGCAGTTCCTTCCACCGCTTCCATCAACATGGGCACCTCTTCCTCCAGATTGAGGGCGACCTGCTCAGGGATGCGGTTTTTCATTGATGGTGCGCGCGTTTGTGCGAAAGAATCCTGAACCGACTGAGTCAAACGACGAGTATCCTCATCATCGCGCTCGCCCACGACTCTGGCGCCGCCGTTAGGCAACTCGCTGCCAAACTCCATCAATTCATCTTTCTCAGTGCCTTTGTGCATACTCAAAGACATTTTGATCGAAGCCTGACGTGACTGACGCATGCGGCGCCAGCCGTCCAGTAATACACCGACAATCAGCAGAACGACTATCAGTGTCAGCCACTCACGCATTCCAAAATCCATGGGTTATCCCACCTCGCTGTCTCGTTTCTCTGCTCGACAATTTTCGAATAAAAATATCGTGCTTAGCTGGCCGCCAGTTCGGCCGCTTCTTCCACATCTACGGTTACCAACCGCGATACACCCGGTTCGTGCATGGTGACCCCCAGCAACTGATGAGCCATTTCCATGGCGATCTTGTTGTGGGTAATGTAGATAAATTGTACGTGTTCAGACATCTGTTCGACCATCCGCGCATATCGCCCTACGTTGGCATCATCCAGCGGAGCATCGACCTCATCCAGCATACAGAAAGGTGCTGGGTTGAGTCGGAAGATAGAAAATACAAGGGCAATTGCTGTCAACGCCTTCTCACCACCAGAAAGCAAATGAATAGTGCTATTCCGCTTACCAGGGGGGCGCGCCATAATTGCAATGCCGGTATCCAGCAGATCTTCACCGGTTAATTCCAGATAGGCGTGACCGCCACCAAAGACTTTCGGGAATAGCTCTTGCAAGCCACTGTTCACCTGATCAAAGGTCTCTTTAAATCGAGTGCGGGTTTCACGATCAATTTTCTTGATGGCGTTTTCAAGGGTTTCCAGAGCATCGATAAGATCGTCGTTCTGGGTATCCAGATAGGTTTTACGCTCAGATTCAGTCTTATACTCGTCAATCGCCGCAAGGTTGATGGGCCCCAAACGAGTAATTCGATTGGCAATTTTCTCCAATTCATCTTCCATGGGCTGCTCAGCGGCATCCTCTGGCAATTGCTCCAATAGAGTGGGTAGATGAAAATTGTCTTCCTCTAACTGATCTTGCAAACTCTTGCGCTGAACCTCGAAGGTTTGTGCAGCCAAACGCTCCTGCTCCAAACGGCTGCGCACATTCTGGACATCCTGCTCAATGCGATGGCGCTCCTGCTCGACCTTACGCAGATCGTGCTCCACCTGCTCAACGGCACGACGTACTTCGGCAAGCTCTTCTTCCACCGACAAGCGCTTCTCTAACAATGCTTCCAGTTCAAGCTTGTGCTCTTCAACCGGGTTCTGCTGATCCTCAACACTGTCACGCAATGAATCACGACGACTGGCCAAGCGCTCCATCTGCTCCTGCAGACGTGCCATGCTGCCACGAATGGACTCCAACTGAGTCTTCACGCCCTGGTGACGCATTGCCAATTGGTGACCTCGATCTTTATCGTGTCGCGCCCGTTGACGGGCATCATCCAATTTTGCGCGAATATCGTCACGTTGAGTCAACAATTCTTCGCGACGCTCGGTATCCTGCTCCATTGCTTCGATGGATTCCTGCAAAATAACCCGTGCTTCGGAGAGGTTTTCACTCTCGATCTTCATCTGATCGCGCGCGTCTTGAATTTCATCATCGATACGATCCCGACGCACCATAACCTGCTCAATACGCACCTGTTTGGCACTCAGCTGCGAACGCAATTCACCGTGCTTACGATTGTGATCGTTGTTCTCCCTGCGCAGCTGTTCGCGAGATTGCTCCAACTGTTTTATCTTGTCTTTGTCAGCGTCAGACTGACCACTCAGGGTTTCGATGGTTGCTTCGGCCTCGGCAATGCTCTGCGTCAGGGTTTCCAATTCTTGTTTGCGCGCAATAACACCGGATGCTGCGTCAGTATCTCGAGCCACACGCATCCAATTGCTACCCAGCCAAATACCGTCACGAGTTATCACGGATTCATTGGCCGCAAGCTTCGCCCGGAGTGCTAAGGCGTCTGTCAGTGTTTCTGCGGCGTATACCCCTGCAAACTGGGAATCCAGAGCGATATCCGAAGTCACTTTGTCTATGAGTGCAGGTTCCTTGCCTGATTCCACTGGCGCACTTTCAGTCTTTGCATCAAGCAGTACAACTTCGCCCTGCTCCAACCCACCAAGCAGCTCCGCGACGCCATCAAAGTCATCGGTACACACCGCCTGCAGAGCATTACCCAGTACGGTCTCGACCGCCTTGTCCCAGCCAGATTCAACACTCAGTGAATCCGCCAAACGTATATTGTTCTGTAATCCGTTATCCGCCAACCACTCACTGACAGCACCCGACTGCTCTCCAAGCGCGGCCTGCTGCAGCGCTTCCAGAGACGCATGACGTCCACGCATGCTCTGCAACTCGCTGCGTGCTTTATCCAGCTCATCGGCCGCCTGGCTATTTTGGGCCGTCAGCTCGTCAATCTCTTCGGCAATAGCTTCAATTTGCTCACCCGTTTCGGCAAGCAACAGATCAACTTCAGCGATTTGCTCATTGAGTTCCTCAATGGCCTCTTCTTCCTCACCGGCTACCAAATTGGATTTCTCGTCGTCGAGCTTCTCAATTCGTTCCAACAACCGCGATTGCACCTGTTCCAAATGCTGAATGCGAGACTGCTGGACTTCTGCACGCTGACGCGGTTCAGCCGCTGTGTGGTTGAAGTCATCCCAGGATTGCTGCCAGGATTGCATGGCCTCTTCGGCATGTTGCAGTGCATCTCCGGAATCGTCCTCTGCTTCTTGCAGCATTTCCAGTTCCGGTTCCAACTCCAGCAACTCAGTCTCCCACTCTTCGGCCTTATCCTGATCGGCCTGCAAGTGCTCCTGAGACTCTTTCAAATCCCTTTCGGTTTGCTCCAGGTCGATCTGCAACTGACGACTGCGCTCTTGCGAGTGTTTAATTGACTGCTCAATACGGGCAATTTCTCCGCCCACCGAGTAAAAACGCTCTTGTACCGCATTCAATTTGTCGCCGCGCTCGGTGTACTCCGTGCGGTATTTTTCAATAGCGGTATCGTGGCTCACCTGATCAGTGACAAATGACTCGACCTGCAGCTCCAATTCGGTGATAGCGTCTTTGCGGCCATTGGCCTTATCGTCCAGCAACTTATAGCGCAATGCCTGCAGCTGAGCTTTCAGCAGGCGCTCTTCTTTCTTGAATTCGGTGTATTTTTCCGCGGACTGAGCCTGACGGTGCAGACGTGATAACTGGCGCTCCAACTCATCTCGGATATCGGTCAATCGCTCCAGGTTTTCCTGGGTACGACGCATGCGGTTCTCAGTATCGCGGCGACGCTCCTTGTACTTGGAAATTCCCGCCGCTTCCTCAATGTAAACACGCAGTTCCTCAGGCTTGGCTTCAATCAAGCGCGAGATCATGCCCTGTTCAATAATTGCGTAACTGCGTGGTCCTAGGCCTGTGCCCAGGAAAATGTCGGTAATATCCCGACGTCGACACTTGGTGCCATTCAAGTAATAGCTATTCTGGCTATCTCTTGTGACCTTGCGCTTCACCGAAATCTCGGCAAAACCAGCGTACTCGCCAACCAGGGTGCCATCGCTGTTATCAAACACCAACTCAATGGAAGCTTGCCCCACCGGCTTACGCCCACCTGACCCGTTAAAAATAACGTCAGTCATGGATTCACCACGCAGGTTTTTGGCGGAAGATTCGCCCATCACCCAACGCACTGCATCGATAATATTGGACTTGCCACAACCGTTGGGCCCGACCACCGCCCCCAAATTGCTGGGAAAATGCACAGTAGTAGGATCAACAAATGACTTAAAACCAGCCAGCTTAATACACTTTAGCCGCATAGGTGTGCTTCACTCAAAATGGTAACTATTTGATATTGTTATGTTTTTCACAATAACGAGGGGAATGCAAAGGTCGAATCCAAAGTCTGGTCT
>JALUYN010000494.1 GCA_027012915.1 Cellvibrionaceae bacterium | reverse complement strand
GTAAGAAAATTGAGCGCGATCCCCATGATCCCAAATTGATTAAGACCGTTTGGGGTGGCGGTTACATGCTGTCTTGCGATGTGCAGGCGGAGTAGCAGTTGATGCAGAAATTTTTTGGACGTCTCTGGCCTAGTACTTTATTCCCGCGATTGATGGTGCTTATCGTGCTCGCTCTGCTGCTGGCCTTGGGGGTTAGCGTGTGGTTACTGTCCTCGGCTCATCGGGAGGCATTGCGTGATCGCAGTCAGCAATTCAAATTGCGGCAGTTTATCTCCCAGGTACAGCTTTTGGAGGAAATTCCCGAGTCCTTGCACCCCAAGGCTATCAAGGCTTGGCGTCGGCCTGGGCGGGATCTGGAATTGTTTGCTTCAGCTCCCATACGACGTTCCACTGACCCCATTGCTCTGCGCCTGCAGCACTACATGGAGGAGTCTTTAGGAGGCAGCTTTCGTGGCCGTGTTCGGGTGCAGCATGTTACGGATAAACACCGGCACGATGACGACTGGCGCGAACGTCGCAGTGAACAACATCCGCGAACGTGGCCTGGTAAACCCCAGTATCCTGATCGGCGCCATCATCGATTGCACGATCTCTCCGTGGCGGTGCAGCTGAGTAATGGGCGCTGGTTGGGCAGTCAAATGGATATCCCTCAGATTGGCCCAATCATGGCCCGTCAGACTCTGGTATTTGTCGCGGTGTCCAGTTTGCTGGTGTTTATGGTGGTGTTCTGGCAGCTGCGAAAGATTGTCCGGCCTCTAAAATCTCTGGAGCTAGCTGCTAACGATCTTGGTCGGGGTGTTGAGGTTCAGCCCCTGCCTGAAGAAGGGCCGGACGATATAAAAACCACGCTGCGAGCATTCAATCATATGAATGAGCGTCTGCAACGCTTTGTTTCCGACCGAACGCGAATGCTGGCGTCATTGTCTCACGATCTGAGAACACCGATCACATCCATGCGACTGCGTTTGGAGATGATGGAACCTGGAGAGCACCGAGATAAACTGTTGGCCAGTCTCGACGAAATGCAGCAAATGAGTGAGGCGACTTTGGCGTTTGTGCGAGAGTCGGGGGATGTGGAGCGTACCTCTGCGGTAGATTTTGGTGCACTGCTCGACAGTCTGTGTGAGGATCTTCAGGAACTAGGGCTGCCGGTTAGCATTCAAACCCCACCTGATTCGGTGATACTGGAAGGGCGCCCGGTGGCGCTGCGTCGAGCACTGCGCAATATTATTGAGAATGCCGTGGCCTATGGCGATGTGGCGAATATCCAGTTGCACAGTGAGGCGAAGGAAATTCGAGTCAGTGTTACTGATAGCGGGCCGGGTATCCCCGAAAGCGCCTGGGATGATGTGTTTGAACCGTTCAATCGGCTCGAGACTTCCCGCAATCGAGAAACCGGCGGTGTTGGTTTGGGGCTGTCTATTGCTCAACAGATAGTCAACAGTCACGGCGGCTCTATTCGCTTTGCCAATCTTGAGTCGGGCTTCTGTGTGACCGTTACTCTGCCTCTGGTCTGAGATTTTAGGGCCTGTCGACACTAATTTTGATACTTCTGCTGGAGGCTATTTTCGATCTCAGCGAGGCGGATCTTGCGCCGTTTAGTCACTCTAAACAAGCGAGATTCAACGAAGCTGAGGGCGAAAATAGACCCAGCC
>JALUYN010000493.1 GCA_027012915.1 Cellvibrionaceae bacterium | reverse complement strand
CTTCACGGTGGTAACACCGTCACTGCCAAGCTGTTCATCACTTTGGGGCTGGTCCGGGTAATAACTGACTCCGGCAATGCTATCAATTTCCAGTGGCGGCAATTGCGAAGCCAATACCCCTTTGGCTTTGATGCGAAGGGTGCGAGTAATGGGCTCGCCGACTTTGAAACTGTCTGGAGATTGGCTCCAACTCTGTTGAATATCCACCGATTGGGCTGGCAGCCAGACATCGGCGTCATAACTGCCAGGTTGAGGAAGTACATTGACCACTTTTTCAGGCGTGCGTAGATTGATTTTCTTACCACCCCGCCCGAAGAACGGATCGTTCATAAAGGGATCGCGATGCCTGCGTGGCTCGTTGGTAACGACGCTCCAGAGGGTCGAAGGAATGGTCATTAATCCGCTCTGTTGTGGAAACAGCGCATAGCGAATCTCCACGACCGCGTAGTTGGTACCGTTGATATTTTTCTGATATTGGTTCTCGCTGATCTTTTTCATCAGCGCGTTTTCAACATCGGGCTCGTTTTTATTGAGGCTGTGCAAATTCACCGAGGTGAACAATTTTACCGTGTAGATGGCTTGCTCTTGAACAAAGGCGCTGGATTTATCCAGGCTTACTTCCATAAACACCGGTTGGTTCGCGGCCTTCCCCGAATAGACGGTGGCCTTATCCACTTGAATTTCAATGGCGTCGGTGTAAGAGCCTTTAAACTCGAACGATGGGATCAATAAGTTTCCCGTACGCTTGGGCGCGAGGGTGATCTGCCACTGTGTCCAGGATTCGGCCTTGCCGTTGATACTGCGATATTGCTGATTGCGATGTTTACTCAGGATGTCGAAATTTTGCTGTAACTGGTCGATGTCCGGTTCGCCAAACATTACCTGTTCGTAGAATCGCAGTTTCAGAGTCAGGGTTTCTTCAACGGAAAGCGTCGTTCTATCCACCGTGGCGGTGAATTGCGTATTGGCCAGGGCTATGGATGTGTGCGTCAGAGTGCACAGCACTACCAGAAGGAAAAGCAGCGTTTTAATTGGTGCGTTCACTGTCATAGTAAGTCGATTCTTGTTTCTGTTGGGGGCTGGATAGAAATTGCGTCTGTTATTGCCGAACTTCTACCACCGCTCCAGAGCATTGTTTACAGGTGGTTCCCAAGTGCCTTGCTGATACTGCAGGCGCCGTTGGTTGTACTGGTGTTCAAATTTCTTGCGCATCAGGCCGGAGGGGTCGTCCGGCACTTTTCGCAGCCATTGTTCCATGGCCTGCAGCTGCTCTTTTTGTTCGGGGGTTAATTCGGATTCGTCCAATGTCTGAGGTTGCCCGTGGTTTTGGCTTTTGTTTTCACCTTCACCTTCGGCATCATTCTCGGATTTTTGTTGGTTTTGTTGTGCGGAATCTTCGGATGGTTGCGCATCCGGTTTTGCTTCCTGGTTTGGCTCAGGCTGTTGCTCGGCAGATTGTTTGTCTGAGTTAGAGCCTGATTGCCGTTGGTTGTTTTCGGAATTGGGTTGCGATTCGCTTTGTCCTTCCTGCGATTGCTGTCCTTGAGATTGCTGTCCTTGAGATTGCTGTTCTTGAGATTGTGGTCGGTTGTCGCCGTTGTGCTGATCGGACTGTGATCCCTGTTGTGACTGATCTTGTGAGTCGCCCTGGTCGCCT
>JALUYN010000492.1 GCA_027012915.1 Cellvibrionaceae bacterium | reverse complement strand
TGATGCATCCTGAACTCGCTGTGGAACCAGACGCTCACCGCTCGCACCGTGACTCTTCTTGGCTCCCGCCTCCTCGTGATATTCCTCTTCCACATTGACATCCCAAACATCGTGATTAGCGCCAAGAATATTCTCTGCCGCGTACATGGCAGTCACCATCGAGTGATCCTGGTTGTTGTAACGATGCTGGCCATTGCGACCAATCAGGTGAAGATTCGGAATCTGGTCTACGTACTCACGAATGCTATCGATATTTTCTTTATAACCATGGTCATAGACGGGATAAGCCTTTGGCACGCGTATGACCACACCGTCGATGACCTTGTCGGCGTCAATCAAACCCAGCCTGGCAGTTTCCTTTTTGCCAAGTTCAATGAGCTCTTCGTCGCTGGCGGTCCATAGTTCATCGCCTTCCTGAACAAAGTATTCAAGGCCAATGCAACTGGTTGATTTGTCCGGAATCATATAGGGACTCCAGTTGCCAAAATTCTGTATACGGCCAACTTTAACATCCGGGGAGTGGATATAAATCCAGTTGTCAGGGAACAGCTCCGTCGATTCAACGACCAGCCCAACCGTCAAAAAATCGCGGTACCTGAGCCGATTGGCCGCCTCCAGAGAGGCTGCGGGCGGCGGCGGGTCCATCGCATTAAGCAGTTCCCTCACCGGCATGGTGGAGATGACATGGTCAGCATCGAAACGCTCTTCTTTGCCGTTGACGTCAACAACCGTAATGCCAGTGACCCGTTCTCCATCACGATGTATCGTTTTCACCCAATGCTCCAGGTGCACCGGGTGCCCCCTTTCTTCCAGCATGTCGGTGACCCGTTCCCACATCTGGCCAGGTCCAAGCCTGGGATAATAGAATTCTTCGATCAGTGTCGTGATCTGATTTTTGCCGGTCAGAAGCTTGGGGGCGAGCATGGAAAGAGCCGCTTTGCCCAGATTCAGATTCTTGATTCGTTGCGCAGCCCAATCTGCCCCAATTTCAGTGCACTTCATGCCCCACACCTTCTCGGTGTAGGTCTTGAAGAACATCTCGAACAGTCGCTTGCCAAAGCGGTTGGTAACCCACTGTTCAAGGTTTTTCTCTTCACGGGAAGGGAACGCCTGGGCTTTAACGTAACTGAGGCCAACCAGGACGGACTCAAAGAAACCCACGTTAAGCAGTGCGTTCATGGGCTTTAACGGGTAATCGAAAAACTTGCCCTGGTAATAGATCCGGGACAAGCGTGGTCGAACCAGAAATTCTTCAGAAAGAATATCCATCCACCAGTTATGAACCCTGTCTACCTTGGTAAAAAAACGGTGGCCCCCAATGTCGAAGCGATAGCCCTTGTAATCAACCGTCCTTGATATCCCGCCGACCTGCCGGTCCATTTCAAACACAATCGGCTCGACACCGGCCCGCGACAATTCCAGAGCGGCCGTCAAACCGGCCGGGCCTCCTCCTATGATCGCACATCGAACTTTACTGTCTTTTGAGTCCATTATCTTATGTTCCCGGATTAAGTAGCTTCTCTGCTTCAACCGTCCAGCCGGCATCAATGATTGCTCAACCTCTGCCAGCTCCCTAAAGCTTCGACCGCAGATTTGATTACCGTTTCAGACTGTTGAAACAGCCACCTCTGCCTTGCCAGAACACCAGTGCGAGTCGATGTGCA
>JALUYN010000491.1 GCA_027012915.1 Cellvibrionaceae bacterium | reverse complement strand
CAGTCTGAATTTGTCATGGGGTTGCCACTGGTATGGGTGTGTGTGGAAGAAACAAAAACGCGCCCAGTAGGGCGCGTTCGCAAGGTCATGTCAGAAGCCTTATATCAGGCGTCTTTCGCGCGGCTCAGATACTCGCCGGTGCGAGTGTCGACGCGAATAACTTCACCCTCGGACAGGAACAGAGGAACCTTAACTACGGCGCCAGTAGACAGGGTTGCAGGCTTGGTGCCGCCTTGAGCGGTATCGCCTTTCAGGCCGGGATCGGTCTGCACGATTTCCAGTTCTACGTGGTTTGGCGGGGTGACTGCCAGCGGCGCGCCGTTAAACAGTGTGACTACCACGGTGTCTTGCTCTTTCAGCCATTTTGCGGATTCGCCAACGGCCTTCTCGTCAGCCTGATGCTGTTCAAAGGTGGTGGGCTCCATAAAGTGCCAGAACTCGCCGTCGTTGTAGAGATATTCCATGTCGGTATCGCGCACGTCGGCAGCTTCCAGGCTCTCGCCGGATTTGAACGTGCGTTCCCAAACGCGACCTGAGTTCAGGTTGCGCAGTTTAACGCGGTTAAAGGCCTGGCCTTTGCCGGGCTTGACGAATTCGTTATCGAGAATTGCGCAGGGCTCGCCGTCGAGCATCACTTTCATGCCGCTGCGAAATTCGTTGGTGGAAAATGTTCCCATTTGCCTTCTAGCCTCCACTTGTGGGGATGTCTTTCAGGGGGCACGGGGCGACCCTGGTGGTAAAGCCGGCCATTATAGCCCAGAGCTGGGCCAAAGCACTATGGCTTGAGGGGCAGGTATCGGGCTTGCAGCAGACTAGGGCCGTGCCAATGGCGGCAATCCCTCCGGCTGGGTAAAATGCGTCGCTGAATTGTTTTGAGTTGAACTTTCATGTCATTTGTATCCGCCACCCCTGAGACGCTGGTGCCACTGGTATCCCAATATCGCTGGCAGGAAGAGTTGCAGAGGGCCATTCGCAATCCCGAAGAGCTGCTTGAGTACTTGCAGTTGCCTATGGAGTTGCTGCCGCAAGCGGAGAAGGCGGCAGCGGATTTTCCACTGCGAGTGCCAATGCCGTTTGTGGATAAAATGCAACGCGGGAATCCGAACGATCCGCTATTGCGACAGGTGCTGCCGCTGGCGGCCGAATTGCAGGTGGTAGAGGGTTATGACGTTGATCCTCTCGAGGAACTGGATGCCAATCCGCTCAAGGGTCTTATTCACAAGTATAAGAGTCGCGTGCTGCTCACCATGGCATCGGCCTGTGCGGTGAACTGTCGCTATTGTTTTCGACGTCACTTTCCCTATGGGGACAATAACCCCAGCGCGGATGAGTGGCGTCAGGTGGTAGATTATATCGCTGCTGATGATTCGATTAACGAGGTGATATTCAGTGGTGGCGACCCGTTGCTCTCGCCGGATCGCACCCTGTCTCGACTGGTGCAGGAGTTGGAGGCGGTCGAGCACCTGCAACGCTTGCGCATCCATACCCGGCTGCCGGTGGTGATTCCTCAGCGGGTGGACGATGAGTTGTTGCAATGGCTGCGGTCAACCCGATTTCAGACTGTAATGGTATTGCATATTAATCATTCTGCGGAAATCGACACGACCCTTGCGGCAAGGGTGGCCGACCTCAAGGCGAGTGGTGTGACGGTCTTGAATCAGTCGGTATTGTTGCGTGGCGTCAACGACAGCGTGGACACCCTGGTTGAGCTCTCCGAGGCGTTGTTTGCGGCAGGTATTTTGCCCTACTACCTGCATGTTCTGGATAAGACCGCCGGTACAGCGCACTTTGACTGCTCTGAAACCGAGGCTCGTCGTTTGTTTGCCGGTATGCAAATGCGCCTGTCTGGTTTCTTGGTGCCCAAGCTGGTGCGGGAAATACCAGAGAGAGCGTCGAAAACGCTCATTTTCTGACTCGTGAGTCTGTTGGGCTTGAGTCGTTAGGTCAAAAAGATTTAAATATCCGAAACAATAGTAAGGATTAGCTATACTCTCTCTAATGGAATATACAATCTCACGGCCATGACTCCCGACCCCACTATTCAGACGTTATTACAACGCTTCAAATTACCCGCACGTGACCGCAGGACGCTGACGTTTTGCCAGGATCATCGTCCGGCTGCCGTGGCGGAGTGGGCATCTCAGTTGCCGGCTACACGTATCAGCAATACCAGTGTGCTCTTGTACAAAGCGCTGCCCGAGGTTGTGCGCATCAGCACCAGCCCCTCACATCGCCTGGCAATGCTGGAAAGCTTGCGGCCCTACGCGCAGCGCTGTATTCAGGGGTTGGCGAATAATTTCCTGAATCAACCTCTTATTTTGCCCGAAGGGGCGATGAAAACTGCGGTAATTGCCCAGGCATTGCAGAAGCATATGTCCAATGGCTATACAGTGGTTGTAGCGGAGTTGTTGCAGAAAGGGCAGGAGCACAAACTCAGCGCGCAGGAAGATGATGAGTTGAGTTTGGCACTGCACCGAGCCGTTACCGGCTTGGGGCTGCAGTATTTGCGTGGCTCGCAGTTGTATACCCCTTCTTCGCCGCAATTGTGGCAGGAGCTGAATGCCTTGTATCTGGTGGCAGAGCACAAGGGGTTTCTGGGTGCCGCGCATAAAGATCAGCTGCTGAAGACATACCAGGCCAACACTATTGAGCAGAGTTATATTCGCACTGCCATGCTGGCTTGCGCCGGACCCAACCAAATGCGCCAGACCGATTTGTTATCTCTTTGGGACGCGTTGGAGAGCTGGGCATTCAGTACGTCCATGGAGCCAATGTCCGCAGAAGGCAAGAATCTGTATGCCATTGATCTCGACAGCGACCGAGGACCTCTGTATCGGGATCGCCTTGAGGGGCTGTCTGGCAATAGCATCAGAGAGTTGGACTTTTCATCGGTCCTTTTTTCATTGGAACGCCTCGACAGTGGCGCGGTTGAAGACGGCTTTGTGCAACTAAAAGGGCCTATAGCGTCGGTAATCTACGGCCATGTGCGCGAAGCTTGGGGCGTGGCACGTTCAAGGGGTAGTCAGCGTCTCGCCAGTCATAATCGGCTCGACATTGTGGTGGGCCTCAGCGGCATTCACTACCACGCTGCCGAGCGCACTCACTTCTCGCAGTTTGTGATGCCCGGTGCCGACTTGGATTCTGCGTATGGCACCAACTTTCACGTTGGCAAGACTCACGATGAAATTGATCCCTGGAGTTACGCCCCGGACGCCGGAGGTGGTGCAGGGCGGTTGGTGAATCTGGACTTTGCCAGTGAAATGGACGATAGCAGTCTCGAAGTGCGAGAGGAAAAGTACCCCATCTTTCAAACGGTGACTTTGGATGCCAGCACCGAGGGCTATTGTCTGGATTGGCGCGACAGCATTCCCGCCAATGCCAAAGTGGGGGAGTTGTTGGGTATTCGCGAGCAGGGGCGTAACCTCTGGGCTGTGGGCGTGATACGCTGGGTGCGTCAGAACAAGGGCGCCTCTCAGCTGGGGGTGCAAATGCTATCTCCAAAAGTGAAGCCCATGGCGATTAAGCAGATTCAGAAGTCTGGCGAGCATGGCGATTTTATGCGCTGTCTGGAGATCCCAGAGTTTAAGGCGGCTAAGAAACCAGCGACTTTAATTACGCCGGTGTTGCCGTTTAAAGCCGGAGATAAGGTGATGCTTAATGACAACGGACGTGATTCGACCGGTCAGCTGATTAAGCAGTTGTTCTACTCCAGCGCGATCAATCAATTTACATTCCGAATGCTGGATTCGGCCTTGCAATCGCCTCCCGAGCAGGACGGTGATTTGGTAGAAGACTGGTAGCCTGTGCCAGCTTGTTTACGGGCACTGCTGGCAGCTACAATTCCACGCTGTTGTAGATGGGCAGAACTGGCGTGAATCGTCATAATCGATTAACGTGAGCGTCTCCCATCGGTGGGCAGGGTGGACAAGGAATTATAGGAAGTGGCTGTTAGGAAATGACCGTAAACGATACGATTCGCTTGCTGATTATCAATGACTCGCGTTCAGAGGCCGAGCGTCTCATCAGCATGCTCAACAATGCCGGCCGTTCCACCCGAGCGCAACACGTCGAAAGTGAAGAAGGTCTCGTAAAACTGCTGCAGGAGCAGGTTTGGGATCTACTGATTGCCCACGATCAATCCCAGTCCGTAGAGCCGATCAGCGCCATTCGCCAGATCAAACGCCTTAAGAAAGATGTCCCCGTTATTCTTCTCACTGATGAAGAAGGTTCTCGACCCGTTGTCGAAGCTATGAAAATTGGCGCAGCAGACGCCATTTTGTTGGACGAAGATCAGCACTTGTTGTTGGTATTGCAGCGTGAAATGGAGAACCGCAGTCAGCGCAAATTGATGCGCCACGCCGAACGCAAATTTCTCGAGGCCGAGCGCCGCAGTCAGAAATTGCTGGAGAGTTCCAGAGATGCCATTGCCTATGTGCAAGATGGCATGTACCTGTTTGCCAATCAGTCCTTTGCCGAGCGCTTCGGTTATGACGACAAGGACGATATTGAATGTATGCCGGTCATCGACACTGTCGGAGATGGAGATCAGGCGAGTGTGAAGCAATTTCTCAAGGATTTTACCCTCAAAGGGGATGAGGCGGAGAGTTGTGAGCTGGAATTTGGCGGATTACTCACCGATGGTTCTCTGACACCTATCAAAGTAGAGGTGTGCAATGCCCTCTATGAAGAGGAACACTGTATTCAGTTTCTGGTGCCCGCCCAGGCGGTCAATGACCAGGGGCTGGAAGAAGAGCTGGAGAAGCTCAAGTGTCAGGACCAGGTTACAGGACTGTTCAATCGGAATTATCTCACCGAAGCGCTCGAGCGCGAGGTGTCTGTCGTGCTGGAATCGGAATCCAGCAGCGCCCTGGCGTATATCCAAATCGATCAATTCGACAGCAGTGTGAAAGACAAGGTAGGGCTCAGTTCTACCGATGCGGCACTGGCTGATTTGGCGGGCTTTGTTGGTCAGAGTTGTTCTGAAAAGCAGTTGTTGGCGAGATTCTCCGACGATGCATTTATGGTGTTGCTGCCAGGCTGCAATGCCGATGTGGCATTGTCCTGGAGTGAGCATGTGCGCGAAGCCGTTGAGGGCAAAGTGCTCGAGGTAGACGGTGTGACGTTACAGCTTACGGTTTCGATCGGCGTGGCGTTGATTAATGAAACCAGTAGCAATGCCGAGAGCGTTATCGATCAGGCGGTGCGCGCCTGTGATGGGGCTGAAGATTCCGATAACACGGTGTCACTGTTCGAGCCCGAGCTGCCGGAAGATGAGAAAATGGTGGCGGATATTGCGAAGATGGTGCAGAGCGCCATGGATAACAATCGCTTCCATCTGCTGTTTCAGCCGATCATTAGTTTGCGTGGTTCTGAGGACGGCTTTTACGAAGTCCTGTTGCGCATGAAGAACGATGATGATGAAGTGGTATCGCCGGGTGAGTTTCTCGAGGTGGCGGATCAGATCGGTGCTACCACCAAGATTGATCGCTGGGTAATTCTGGAATCCATCAAGATGCTGTCGAAACATCGCGGTGGGGGATCCAAAACCCGAATGCTGATTAATGTTTCACGTCAGTCACTGTTGGATGAATCACTGTTGCCATGGTTGGCAGTGGCTTTCAAAGCTGCGAAGTTGCCAGCTGACGCCGTGGTGTTTCAGGCCAATGAAAAAGACATCACCAACCATATGAACGCGGCCAAGGCATTCTTCGTTGGCTTGGCGGATATGAACAGCGCATCGTCCATCAGCAATTTCGGTTGCTCCTTGAATCCCTTCAACACGCTCAAGCATGTGCCCTGCAACTACGTGAAGGTGCACGGTTCCTTTACCCAGGATATACAGGACAATAAAGAGAGTCCCGAAACCCTCAGTAACTTGATCAAGCAGCTGTTGGACGAAGATAAAATTACGGTGGTACCGTTTGTTGAGAATGCCAGCGTGTTGTCCACGCTATGGCAGAGCGGTGTGCACTATATCCAGGGCCACTATTTGCAAGCGCCCAGCGCGGACATGAACTACGACTTCAATATGGATGAAGAATAGTCATAGGTGAATACGGGGTTCATCGAAGGCTTGGGGGCTGACAACAATAGCGTTAACTGGCCCTAAATGTTCTGATTCATATCCAGCGCTGGCTGTTGCGATTGCGGCTGTCCCACTTCAACTGCGGGGACTCCAGCTACTGTGGTGTGCGCTGACACGGGTTTCAGAACAACGCTGCCGGCGCAGACTTTGGCACCTTCACCAATCACGATATTCCCGAGGATTTTGGATCCCGGTCCGATCATTACGCCAGCTTCAATTTTCGGGTGGCGATCGCCAGCGTCTTTACCTGTGCCTCCAAGGGTGACGGACTGCATCAGTGACACATTGTCCCCCACGACTGAGGTTTCGCCGATCACAATACCTGTAGCATGGTCCAGCATAATGCCTTCACCGAGTTTCGCGGCGGGATGGATGTCGACGCCGAAAATGACGGAATTGCGGTTCTGTAGAAACAGAGCCAGTTCACGGCGCTGATGATTCCAAAGCCAGTGGGCCACACGATGAGATTGCAGGGCGTGAAAGCCTTTGAAAAATAGAAATGGTGTCGAGAGATTGTCGCAGGCGGAATCGCGTTCCTTTACTGCATTGATATCGGCAACCGCGGCACAGCTGATGCATTCATCTTTGGTCAGAGCTTCGAGAATAACTTCTCGAATCAGCATGGAAGAAGCGGCGGGGCTGCCGAGCTTGTTGGCCAGGTGGTAGCTCAGCGCGTCTTCCATCGTGTTGTGATTCAGAATGGTTGCGTGCAGAAAACTCGCGAGAATGGGTTCTTGGCTGGCCTGTTCCAAAGTCTCTTGCTGAATGGCTTTCCAGGTGGCGTCTGCGCAGGGCATGTCAAATTCCGCTTGCTGATGATTCTCGGGGCAAACCTTAACGCGAATACCGGTTTTTGTCATTTCCGCGCTAGAAAAAATCGGGCATCTTCAGTGGGGATTCCTGCAGAGCCGCCTGCTGTTCTCTGAGGCTCAGTACGTGATCAGACCAGTAGCGCACACTGTTAAACCAGGTAAAGTTGTGAGGAAAGGCGGGGTCTTCCCAGCGGCGCGCCAGCCAAGCGCTGTAGTTGATAATGCGCAGTGTGCGCAGTGGTTCGATCAACTTCAGTTCGGCGCCTGCAAATGGGCAGAACTGACGATAGCCGCGCAGCACTTGTTCCAATTGTCGCTGTTGTTGCGGTTGATCACCGGACAATAGCATCCAGATGTCCTGGACTGCGGGGCCATTGCGGGCATCGTCGAAATCGACAAAGTGGGGAGCGTCATCGCGCCACAGAATGTTGGCTGGGTGGCAGTCGCCGTGCAGTCGCAGGGTTTCAAACGAAACTGCGGCGAAGGCTTCTTGCAGTCGTGGAATCAAATCGTCGATCAGGCTTTCATAAGCCGGACGCAGCTCTATAGGAATAAACTGCTGTTCCAGCAGAAAGCGGCTGCTGGATATGGCGAAGTCTTCCACGGTAATTGCTGGGCGATATTCAAACGGTTTTAAATAACCGACATTGTGCAACCGTCCCAGAAAGCGACCCATGATTTCCAGATTGTCGCCAAAGTCCAGCTCGGGTGCCTGACCGCCACGTCGCGGGTACAGAGCAACGTTGAAACCGTGTTGTTGCCTCAAACTCTCCCCTTGATCGTTGAGTAGCGGGGCGACAACAGGGAAGTCTTCTGCAGCCAGCTCCAGGCAAAAGTCATGCTCTTCCTGTAATTGCTCTTGGCTCCAGCGTTCGGGGCGATAGAACTTCGCGATAATCGGTTGCCCGTCTTCGATCCCCACCTGATAGACGCGGTTTTCATAACTGTTGAGAGGATAGATACGACCGTCGCAATAGAAACCCTCGGCTTCAATGGCGTCTATAACGGTATCGGGGGTCAGAGCGTCGAAAGGGTGGCTGGATTGAGTCAAGCGGATAGTCTGCAGTTGGTCGTTCGGAAGGCAAGGGGAGAGCGATTGAATTGCTCTCCCCAAAGGGTGGCTTATCGCTTGCGCAATACCAGGCTGCCGATAGAGTAGCCCGCGCCAAACGAGCACACCAGTGCGTGGTCACCGGACTGCAGATCTTCATGGTTGAGATTCAATGCAATCAGAGAGCCGGCGGAAGCTGTGTTGGCGTAGGTGTCTAAAACAATTGGTGCCTCACCGGGTTCTGGATCGCGACCCAGCAGCTTCTTGGTAATCAGAACATTCATATTGATATTGGCCTGGTGCAGAAACCAGCGTTTTACATCTGCAGTCGCAACGCCAGTTTCTTCCAAGTGGCTGCTGATATGCTGTGCCGCCATTGGACACACTTCCTTGAATACTTTTCGACCTTGCTGGTGGAAGAAGTTGTGTTCCGCGAAAGGATCGTCGTTGTTGGCGTTAACCATATAGCCGATGTTCGAGCGAATGTTGTTGGAGAAAGTGGTCACTGCTTTGGTGCCCAGTACATCGTAGCTGTGCTCGCTGTTGCAGGTTTCGGCGCGCTCGACGATGGTGGCGGTGGCGACGTCGCCGAAAATAAAGTGGCTGTCACGATCACGGAAATTATTCTGGGGTGAGGTCAGTTCAGGGTTGATGACCAGAACGCACTTGGCGGTTTCAGCTGCCACCATTTCGTAGGCGCGTTGCAGTGCGAAGGTTGCAGCGGAGCAGGCTACCAGCATGTCGAAGCCAAAACCGTTGATGCCCAGTTCTTTTTGTACCTCAATGGCGATGGCCGGATAGTAGCGTTGGGTATAGGCGCAGGAAACGATCACGGCGTCGATGTCTTCACCGGACTTGTTGGCAGCAGCCATGGCCTTGCGTGCGGCAGCTACAGCCATTTGTGCCTGGTCGGACAGTTCGTCTTCCGCACGTAGTGGAATGATCGGGTGCATGCGCTCGGGATCGAGAATGCCATCTTTGATATAGACGTAGCGAGACTTGATGCCAGAGGCTTTCTCGATGAAATCTGCAGTGGAGTGGGGCTTGGCTGTCAGCTCACCGGCGGCAATAGCGTCGGCATTTTCTTGGTTGTACAGGTCTGCGAAGGCGTTATAGCTCTCTACCAGTTCTTCGTTGGTGATGGAGTTTTCAGGGGTCCACAACCCCAAGCCACTGATAACCACGTTGGCTTTGCTCATTCGTCAGTCTCCTGCGTCTCTGTCTCTGTAAATTCACGAGGCGCGCCGGGGAAAAGTTGGCGGTCTCGGATAAGCATGTGTCTTATTTGCCATTTTGTTTGGCTGTTCTGGCTATTATCCACAAATCCACGCGGCAGGCACCTGAATCTTTCAGAATTTTGCTGGCGTTGCGTAGTGTCGCGCCAGTGGTCATTACATCGTCGATCAGGGCAATGTATTTGCCGTGGAGCTGGACTGCTTTTTTCATTGGGATGGTAAAGCCATGACGTTTATTTTTTAGGCGATTTTTTCGAGGCTGCCCTGCTTGAGTTTGCTGCGTTGACGCTGCATAGAGTGCCTGGCATACGGGGATGTTAAATGACTTTGACAGCTGTCTTGCCAGCCATTGAGTTTGGTTAAAGCCTCGCTGCCATTGTCGCAGTCGCGGCATGGGAATCGGGACTAATAGGTCTGGCAGAGGAGCTTCGGATGTTTGTATGTTCTGTCGCAGTTCACTGAGCAGTAGTCGCCCGGTTCCCAAGTTGCCCTGATACTTGAAGTTGTGAATCCACTGGGCCACCGGCGGCTGGTAATGAAAGCACGCCAGTGTACTGTCGAAAGCAGGTGGCGATGCCAGGCATTCAGGGCACAGTGCTGCGTCGCTCGGTAGCGGAAGAGCGCAGCTTTGACATTGTTCCTGAGGCAGGTATGGCAGTTCA
>JALUYN010000490.1 GCA_027012915.1 Cellvibrionaceae bacterium | reverse complement strand
GTGACGGCCCATCTACGAACCAAGCTCTTGAGGCTTCAGGGCCACGACGACCTGTCACCTGCCGCCCGATGATCAGTCGGGGACCATGGTCACAGGGACAACGGTCAACATACAAGGGCCACGGCATCGATGCGCGCAGCACAAACGGCAGCTTAACGCCAACAAACAAAAAAGGAATGAACGTTCACACCGACAAGCAGCAAGGCAAGATGGCTCGCAATAAGACAGATCACATTGACCTGGCCGGCTGCACCCTTTGCGCGCGCACAACCCAACCGGGCTTCAACCTGAAACACCCACTCTATCGGGTAGCAACGGCAGGTCTGGGATAAAAATGGATATGACCGCATCGCGAAAGACAGTCACAACGAGACATAAGCTAACGTTGCATCAGCTCCATAAATCGCTATTCACCGCATCAATCCCTGCACTACGCACAAAAAAACGGGGCGCCCACTGGGCGCCCCGTTTGGTGTTGCGAGTTCTCAGTCAGCCATTACTTCTTGCTGCTGGTGAACTCCGGATAGGCTTCCATACCGCACTCGGAAATATCCACACCTTCGTACTCTTCTTCTTCGCTGACGCGCAGGCCCATCACCAGCTTGATGATGCTCCAGACGATCAGGCTGGCGATGAACACCCACAGGAAGATAACCACGATACCCATCAGCTGAGCAGTCAGGCTAGCGTCGCTGTTGGTCAGGCAGACAGCCAGCAGACCCCAAATACCCACTACACCGTGAACGGAGATGGCACCGACCGGATCGTCGATCTTCAGCTTGTCCAGAGCCAGGACAGAGAAGACTACGATCACGCCGCCAACAGCACCGATCAGGGTGGCTTGCAGGCCGCTCGGAGTCAGCGGTTCAGCGGTGATGGCAACCAGGCCAGCCAGGGCGCCGTTCAGAGCCATGGTCAGGTCAGCCTTGCCGAACAGGATGCGGGCAACAACCAGACCAGCGATCAGACCACCAGCAGCAGCTGCGTTGGTGTTGACGAAGATCTGAGCAACCGCGTTGGCGTCGGAGATGTTGGAAACAACCAGCTGCGAGCCACCGTTGAAGCCGAACCAGCCCAGCCACAGGATGAACATACCCAGAGTCGCCAGCGGCAGGTTGGCACCCGGGATAGCGTTGATCTGGCCGTTGGAGCCGTACTTGCCCTTACGAGCGCCCAGCAGCAGGACACCAGCCAGAGCAGCAGTAGCACCAGTCATGTGAACCACACCGGAACCGGCGAAGTCCAGGAAGCCAGCTTCGTTCAGGAAGCCACCGCCCCATTTCCAGAAGCCCTGGATCGGGTAGATGAAGCCAGTCATGATCACGGCGAAGACCAGGAACGCGAACAGCTTCATGCGCTCGGCAACCGCACCGGAAACGATGGACATGGCAGTAGCAACAAACACCACCTGGAAGAAGAAGTCGGAAGCAACCGAGTAGTACGGTGCATCGTCGCCACCGGCGAGCACGTCTTCAACTGTGTTTTCAGCGCCGATCAGTACGCCGAAGCTCGGGAAGATACCGCCTTCCGGGCTGGAGTACATGATGTGGTAGCCGACCAGCAGGTACATGGTGCAGGCAATCGCAAACAGCGCGACGTTCTTGGTGAGGATTTCAGTGGTGTTCTTGGCGCGAACCAGACCGGCCTCGAGCATGGCAAAACCGGCTGCCATCCACATGACCAGTGCACCACAGATCAGAAAGTAGAATGTATCAAGTGCGTACTTGATTTGTACGATGTCTTCCATTTTAAGCCCCCCATATAGGCTTGTTTACTGCAGTCTGAAAAGCGACCTGCGGTCAGATGGCGTCGGTGCCGGTTTCGCCGGTACGGATGCGGATGGCCTGCTCCAGGCTCACCACGAAGATCTTGCCGTCGCCGATCTTGCCGGTGTTGGCTGCCTTGGTGATGGACTCGATGACGCGATCCAGCATGTCATCAGCGATGGCTACATCGATCTTGACCTTGGGCAGGAAGTCGACAACGTACTCAGCGCCACGATACAGCTCGGTGTGACCCTTCTGACGGCCAAAACCCTTGACCTCGGTTACGGTGATGCCCTGCACGCCGATCTCGGACAGTGCTTCACGCACGTCGTCCAGCTTGAAGGGCTTGATTACCGCCGTTACTAGTTTCATTTTGCTACTCCCGTGTAATGGACTGCCCTGGGGGACAGCACAAGTCTATGCCGAGTTAGAGGCTTTTAGAAACGGACAAACCAAAAGTGCTGTCGCAGTCGTCAGAATCGCCGACACGCCCTGCACATGCCGGCGCACCCATCTCGACACAGGCAGAGATCAAATGCGTCCCTGCCCCCACTGACAGCGCCCGGGTGTCGTCGCTGGCGAGCAGCGCGGCGTGGGTCAAACCTGCCAGGGTCAATCGCTTCATTATTGTGCTCCCGATGTGATCGCTCACGATTCTGGCTGTGCGCCAACTGCGTGCCCCGTTATGGGGTTAACTGTTGGAATCAGCTGCAGCATGCTTTGCAGAAACTCTGCCAATTTAATTTTTTCAATAAAATTCAAATAGTTGCAAAACAAAAGCATTTAAAACCCAGGAACAGGACGCCTTTCATGCACCAGCATAGTGCATGGTCGTGGTGCGCGTGCACAGCGGACGCACAAGTGCGGCGCGATAACCTGAGCGTGCTACACTGCCCGCCCACCGGCCCGATGGCCGTCGTCCCAAGCACAGCCCGCAGAGACTTGCCCATGCTGCACAAACTGGTGATTGATACCCTCAGCGCCCAGGCCTCACGCCTGCTGATGAACGAGGGCGGCCTGCCCGGCCCAGAGGTGGAAAAGCACCTCAAAGCCCTGTTGCAGAGCGCCCTGTCCAAGCTGGATGTGGTCAGCCGGGACGAATTCGATACCCAGCAGGCGGTGCTGATGCGCACCCGCGAACGCCTTGAAGCGCTGGAAAAGCGCGTCAGCGAGCTGGAAGCAAAAACGCAGTAACCGCCTGACCCTCGGCAGTATCAGGCCACACTGATCAAGGAGTGATCATGTCCCTGGCTATTATTCACAGTCGCGCCCGCCTGGGTATCGACGCCCCCGCCGTCAGCGTTGAAGTACACCTGGCCAACGGTATGCCCAGCCTGACCCTGGTCGGGCTGCCGGAAACCGCCGTGCGCGAAAGCAAGGACCGCGTACGCAGCGCCCTGCAAAATGCCCAGCTGGAGTTTCCGGGCAGCCGCCGCATCACCATCAGCCTGGCTCCTGCCGACCTGCCCAAGGAGGGCGGCCGCTTTGATCTGGCCATCGCCCTCGGGTTACTCGCGGCCAGCGGCCAGATCCCCGCCGCCGCACTGCAAGATTGCGAATGCATTGGCGAGCTGGCCCTGTCGGGTGAACTGCGACCGGTGCAGGGCGTGCTGCCCGTGGCACTGGCCTGCCGCGAGGCCGGGCGCCGCCTGATCCTGCCGCGCGCCAACGCCACCGAAGCCGCGCTGGTCGACGGGGTAGAGCTGATTGCCGCCGACCACCTGCTGGCCCTGTGCGCTCACTTGCGCGGCGAGGAAACCCTGCCGCCACTGCCCGCAGCAACGCCCCCAGCGCCGCCGGCGGTCGCCGAGCTGGCCGAGGTGCAAGGCCAGGAGCAGGCCAAGCGGGCGTTGATTGTCGCCGCCGCCGGTGGACACAACCTGCTGCTGTTTGGCCCACCGGGCACCGGCAAGACGCTGCTGGCCAGCCGCCTGCCGGGCATCTTGCCGCCCTTGCGGGAGCAGGAAGCACTGGAGGTTGCAGCCATTCAATCCGTCTGCGAACGCACGCCGCTGCAGGCCTGGCCGGGCCGCCCATTCCGTGCGCCCCACCATGGTGCATCTGCCGCCGCACTGGTGGGGGGTGGCAGTCACCCGCGCCCCGGCGAGGTCAGCCAGGCGCACAACGGCGTGCTGTTTCTGGATGAACTGCCGGAGTTTGATCGCAAGGTGCTGGAGATGCTGCGCGAGCCGCTGGAGTCGGGCAGCATCCATATTGCCCGCGCACGCGAACAGCTGCGTTTTCCGGCGCGCTTTCAACTGGTCGCCGCGATGAACCCCTGCCCCTGCACGGGCAACATGCAGACCTTGGGTGCAAGGGGCAACATAACCTATCATGGACAATTCGCTAATCACAGGAAGGGTGGCGATGGCAACGCTCGAAATGATCAGCTACCAGCAGATGCGGGCATCCGTTAGGCAAGGCACGCTTGAGTGGCAGGGGCGAGTCCCAAGTTCACCTGCAGTGAACCTTCCACAGATCTGCTGGGCAGATGGTACGCCTTGGAGAGAAGCGAACCTCTGGGCTAAAGAGAACTGCGACTCAAAAAAGATTCACTTAAAAACAATCATTTCAACAATGGGGCATCTGCACGCGTATGCGAAATGGCTAGAAGCAGAAGGCCTTCACTGGTTCCATTTCCCCGCAAGAGAAGCTGATCGATGCCTGGTTCGCTTCCGGGGATTTTTGATCTCGTTAATAGACCAGGGGGGGCTGGCCCCTTCTACCGCACAACAGCGCATGGCGCGAGTAGTGAGATTTTACAGGTGGGCTAACGCACATAAGCTTTTATCGCCAGACTGGCCGATGTGGGAAGAAAAGCAGATCGGCATTAAACTCGTTGACACATTTGGCCTAGAGCGCACTTTGACAGTGAGCAGCACTAGCTTAAGCATCCCTAATCGAAGATCCAGTACATTCAGTTTAGAAGACGGACTGATGCCTGTGCCGGCCGATGATGTGCCCTCTATAATTAGAGCCGCTGAAACTTATGCAAGCGTAGAACTCTCATTATTCATTAGGCTTGGCTTCGGCACTGGTATGCGCTTAGGAACACTTGCGGACATCAGAGTTGGGACAGTGAGCCGTGCTGCCCCATCCCCAACACTGAGGGGGTTCTACCTTTTAGCAGTGGGGCCCGGAGCTCATCCTCCTGTCGAAACAAAATTCGGGGTCACAGGTCAAGTATTGATTAGTGAGCGTGATCTATTAGATCTAAGGAATTACATCTACAGCCCTCGAAGATTGCGTCGAACCGCACTAGCAGCAGGCGAAGATCAAGATGCCGTGTTTCTCACAAGGTTTGGTAAGCGATACACATCCGAAAATGGTGCTCGCTCATTCAACGTTGAGCTTGGTCGCCTAAGGCGAAAAGCGAAGTTAAAAGGAATTGACGCACTAACTAATTTTCATTTCCATCGCACTAGATGTACCTTTGCAACGGAATTGGCGCGAGCGGGTTTGAAGCACCTAAGCGTAAGCGAAGCGATAATTTTAGTGAAAGGCGCCCTGTTACATAAAGAAGAAAAAACTACGTTGGGATATATAAAATTCATCGAAGCTCACTCAAAAATGTCGAGCCTTGCGAATGAGTTCACTCAAAAGTTCTTGAATATCACGCAAACCCATGAAACAGACAGAAAATAAAACCTCCGTAGATTTGGACTTCAAGATGCTGTCGTACGGCACTCATGAATGGCCGTGGAGCTTCGAAATTCTAACAAGGCCAGGCGGAGCTGCGACGCCTAGAAACCTTTATCCTGAATTTTTAAAAAACACTGAGGACAGCACCAAGATTCATGTAAGGCTGCCTTACGTAAGGCTACTACATGAACAAATAATGAATGACCATGCGAGAGGACTGAGACAGTTAACTATCATTACTCGGATAAGGTCTGTGATAGCTTTCTACTCTTGGGCAGATACAGTTGGCGTCGATATCACATATGAAAATTCGGAAATAGCATTCAGAGACTGGACTGAACACTTGGTGCATAGAGTTCAGATCAAAAAAGACATTCTACAAATGACGGCTTACAGAACCGCGAAAGCTATAGACCTGCTAATTGCCAGAATCAAAAACGTGCAAAAGGGCCCAATTCATAGGAGTCGATTGTCGGCGGCAAGTGTCAATAAACGAGTATTAGGAACGAAGGCGGACAAGCAGAACCTTGAAGAACTTTTTGAGTTTGGCAAGCTACTGAAACTACTCTCTGACAACTTGGATTACGAATCCATAATTAAACCACTACCTCTAATAATCAAGATCGATGACGAAATCATGCTGGAAGAATGGTCAGGATTCCCTAAGCCCATAGGACCGCGACCAGAAGAAAGTACAACACAAGGAAAGTACCGTTATAGGTACAGAAGCAAACGAATCGAGTACGACCCCACACTAAATACGCGACAACCGCTTGTCAATCTAAGAATTGAAGTCGAGCTTCTTATTTTTGTATCACAGACTGGGTTAAATTTCTCTCAGGCATATCGCCTTAAAAGAGGGAAATTCAGATTCAAAACTGCATCAGATGACTACGAGGTCTATAGGACCTACAAAGGGCGAAAACAGGGTGAGGCCGAATTTAGAATCTTCAAAGGATACAGGTCAATCTTTCAAAGATACCTAGAGTGGCTGGAAAAAATATGTCCAAGTGAAGAGGATAGGCTATTCCCATTCTCATCCAAACATCAGATCCCATCTATCCATACACCGCCTTCGTTTCATGCAATCAAGCACAGATGCAATTTACTAGGGATTAAATATATTCCACCCATCACCCTGCGTAATGCGCGAGTGAATTGGCTGTTGAGAATTAGTCGAGATCCAGAACTCTCCGCAGAAATGAGCCAGCATACTACTGAAGTACTGATTCAGATCTACGAGAAGCCGCATCATCAGTCGGCTGCGAGCGAGATTTCGTATTTCCACCGTTCTATGGAAGAACTCTCCGAACCACCTAGTCCCGGCGGTTGCGCAGCCTCATCCGGTCGTTTCCAACAGAATCAGCAAGAGCACAATGATGCACCCAAAGCGGATTGTATTAACTCGGCAGGCTGCTTTTTTTGCGAGCATCACAGAGATATTGATAGCTTCGACTATGTTTGGTCACTACTGACCTACAGATCCCTTAAAGTCCGCGAGATTGAAAGAGATCGCAGCCCAAAAATCGCACACCACGAACATCCCACTAAGCTAGTCATTGACCGAGTTACTCAGCGCCTCAAGGTTTTCGAGGCATCAAGTGATAAGCGAAGCATTTGGGTCAAGGAGGCCGAAGCCAGGATGCGGGAAGAAAGGTATCACCCTATGTTCGGCGGTCTAATTGAATTAATGGAGCTTAATTTTGGCTAGTGCACCTGAGCTTGGAAAGCTTGCGTTAGATATCCCCGACTACAACTCTAGCGCTGGAAACCATTTACCTCCAGAGTGGCCCCCTAGGAACGATTTCCCGATTGTAGTCGGTAGGGACGGCGAGACCATCAGTCGATTTGGAGACCAAATTTGGGATGTGTCAATTTGGGTTGGATATATATTTAGATTCAATTTTGGAGATACACCCAGGCGAAAAGATGACTTTGGAAACACACCAGAAAACAGCCTAACATTTAAGCTCATAATAATTTGGTGGCTCTATCGACCCGGAAAGATCAGAAAGCCCCGGCGCCTCATGGCGATATATACCGCTCTTCGACCAATGTTCGTAGCCTGTTCCAAAGAGGGGGTTTCAGCGCTAGATCTTTATAAATTCCCCGCAGTTCAGAATAAAATTTTCACGGAAGCATCAAAAGGCAGAAATAAAACCGTGATTATGATAGCTCACGAGATCTGGGAGTCCAGAGACGAACTCGGCTTTTATCTCTTGACGCCATGGGACATCGGTAAAATCGCAGTAACAATAGAAAAAAACGACAAAGTCAAACAAACGCCTTACATACCTCCTCGCATATGGCTTTATCAGGCCTCGCGATTGAGAGCCTGCCTTGAAGATTTTATGGCTAATCGGGAGGCAATTGCCAACTGTTTTAAATTTTGCCTGGATACTTATGCGCACAATGCAGGCTCATTGGCGAAAGCCTGTTCGCAGGATTTCCCAGCCCACTTAAGGCCTTTCAATGTCAATAACAAGCGCCACCATAAAAAGCACCCAGAAGCCATATACTTCAAAACCTTCTTTGAAGTATCCGACAAGTTTGGCATTACGGAACTTTTAGAACGCTGGGTCCCCAGAATGAAAAAAGGCGGAGCCGCATCATTTTCAGCGTACTTCAATTTAATCAGTTTGGTTGGCACTGCTTATCTGGTCAACTTCTCTCTAATGCGGATCGAAGAATCATTCTCACTAAAGACCAACTCCCTTTCCATTGAAAGAGATGAGAATACTGGAGAAGACATATACATTCTAACAGGCGTCACAACGAAGACCATACACGATGACGATGCAAGGTGGATTACGGCACCATCGGCTAAACTAGCAATAGACGCTCTATCAATCGTTGCTAAATTACGAATCCAGTGCGCTGTACTGAACCCCAACGTCCCAATTAGTGCTTCCGACACATCTGACCCTTACCTTTATCAGCGCCCCTATGAACCCTGGAGAAAAAAATCCAAGGGATTTGAATATACGCAAGATATCAGACCCACGGTAAGCTCATACGTGGCAACGCTTCAAAAAAACACCAAGTTATTTGATCCTAGCGAAATGCGAATCACAGACAGGGACCTTGAGTCTGCACTTCTAATCACGCCATCATTGAACCCTAAAGAGTATTTTGTCGGCAATGAATGGTCCCTGGGGTGGCACCAGCTTCGCCGAACCGGAGCGGTTAACATGGCAGGTTCCGGCATAGTTTCTGAGAGCGCCATGCAGTACCAGTTGAAGCACGCCACTCGGGCAATGACTCGTTACTACGGCAGTGGTCATTATCACCTTCGATTTGGTCTGAATAGTTCTGCGGTGAATGAATACGTTAGAACGATCTATGAAATGCTTGCGAAAGAGGTAACGCTAGTAACATCGCCGAGATTCATTAGCCCCCACGGTGAAAAGCGCAAAGAACAATTGCTCGCAGCCATTTCAGAAAAAGACCATAAAGCCCTTGTGTCTGAGGCAAGAAAAGGGCGAATAAATTATCGTCCTATGTTTTTAGGCGCGTGCATGAACGACGGGCCATGCGAGTATGGTGGATTTGAGCATGTTGCTAGGTGCGGAGGGCTAAATGGTAGTCAACCTTGTGAGTCCGCACTCTATGACAAAAACATGCTGCCCAGAATTCAGGCTTTGCGGGACAATCTGCAAACACGACTGAGCGGAGCTGAGGAAGGAAGCCCCTTAGAGACTTCACTTTCCATACAAAAACTAGCAGTGGAGAATGCAATTAATGTCATCAACCTCTCATGAGAAGCCTATGAGCCGTGCTGAAGGGGCGTTCCGCCAAGCTTTTGAAAGGTTGAAAGTTAACCAACCTCTCATTATTCCAAAAGGCTCTGCTGTAACGCAAAATAATGTGGCTCGCGAAGCAGGGGTTGATCCTTCTGCTTTAAAAAAATCGCGCTTCCCTGCACTGGTCGAAAGCATTCAAAACTGGGTATCAGATAACAACCAGCGAATGCAATCTGGTCAGTCTCAACGTGGCAAGAATCGTGGGCTTAGGGAGAGACTTGCATCAATGAAGGAACAGCGAGACAGAGCACTAAACCTTCTAGCGAATGCAGATGCACTGATACTGGAACTTTTACGGGAGAATGAGCGCCTTCAAGCAGGAAGACCTCCAAGTAACGTTAGTCCGCTGAATGCAAAATGATTACATAGCGCCGCCACCGGTATCTTCGAGTACATTGAGATCTTTTATAGTCGCAAACATCGACACTCTGCACTCGGTAATATAAGTCCAGCAGAGTTTGAGCGAAAATGCGCATAAACAGTGTCTACTTTTTGTGGACAGGACCAGGTGAATCGCCCCGGCTTTCCTAGACACTTTCCAGGCTCAGTAAATGTTGCCTTTCAAACTCTACCGGTGACAGCTGGTTGTTGAAACCGTGTCGGCGTTTTGGGTTGTAAAACATCTCGATGTAGTCGAACACGTCAGCGCG
>JALUYN010000489.1 GCA_027012915.1 Cellvibrionaceae bacterium | reverse complement strand
AGGGCCGTGAAGGCAATTTGAATAAAGCGAAGCAGGGCAACCACGTCAGTCGGCATCCTTATTTTGAGGTTTGGCGGTCAGGCTGCGGTGCAGTCTTTCGATTCTGGCTTGCAGGCGGTCGGTCTTCAGATACAGCTGGTCGACGGCGCTGTTGAACAGTTCCAGCTCTGCCTGAGCTGGAGTGGCGCGAAGCTCTTCGGTAAGAAATTCCTTGAGCAAGCGCTCGGTGTTCTTGCGGCGCTCATTGACCCAGCCCAGCTGGCGGCGCAAGCCTTCAGCGAGCTGGTGCCCCGCGACGTCGCCAAGCCATTGATTGATGGCTTCTTCCCAATCGATATCCAGATTTCGCGCCAGTTGTTTCACATCGGCAAGCAGTGCGGTGTTGCCCCATGCGGTGACGTTGCTATCGGAAAGATTGGTGCTATCACTAATGGCCAGAGCAATGAGCGCGGGCATAGAGCCCTGTAGACGTACTGTGGCATCTTTTCCCTGATTGGTAACCATAATTTCATCGCCCAGATGAAAGCAGAGGGTGGTTTTTAGTTCGCGAATATCCACGGCAAGGCTTTTGCCGGTGTAGGCCTGCAGCGCTCTGCGGGTAGCAGGGTCGTACTGCAGCGCCTTGTTGATCAGTGTTTCCAGGGTCGCTGTGGCGGCAGCGAGAATTGTGGGGTCAAACATGGCGCTGTCTCTGGTGCGGGCTGTCGATCTGAATCAGGGCTTGATACCCTTGTGCAGGGCGACAATGCCGCCGGTCAGATTGTGGAAGCTGCAATTGCTGAAACCGGCTTCCTGCATCATGTTTTTCAGGGTTTCCTGATCGGGATGCATGCGAATCGATTCAGCCAGGTAGTTGTAGCTCTCCGGGTCATCGGCGACGAGTTTGCCCATCATTGGCAGCACTTTGAAAGAATAGGTGTCGTAGGCCTTGCTCAGCAGAGGGTTCTTCGGCTTCGAGAACTCGAGGACCAGCAAGCGGCCGCCGGGTTTCAGTACGCGTAGCATAGAGCGCAGCGCCAGATCCTTGTCAGTGACATTGCGCAGGCCAAAGGCGATGGTAATGCAGTCAAAGGTGTTGTCCGGAAACGGCAAGTACTGGGCGTCGGCCTGGGTTACCACCAAATTTCCCGCAACCCCGCGGTCGGTGAGACGGTCGCGACCCACTTTGAGCATCGAGTCGTTGATGTCAGCCAGTACCACCATACCGTCCTGGCCTACCAGTTGGGTAAACTTGTAGCTCAGGTCACCAGTCCCCCCGGCGATATCCAATACCTTGTGCCCAGCGCGTACGCCTGAAACTTCAATTGTGAAACGCTTCCAGAGGCGGTGAATTCCACCAGACATCAAGTCGTTCATGATGTCGTATTTGGCGGCAACAGAGTGAAATACGTCGGCTACTTTTTCGGCTTTCTGTTCAACGGGAACTTCTTGGTAGCCAAAGTGGGTGGTTTTTTTATCGCTCATAACAACGGACTGCCTGAAAATTTAGGCGGCCATTGTACCCCGACTATGGGGTAATGCCACTATTGCCGCTTGCGCCCTTGTTAGAGGGCGCTAGGGCCTGTTAACACTAATTCTGATACTTCTGCTGGAGACTATTTTTGTTCCCAGTCAGGCGGAATGAGCGCCATTTAGTCATTCTAAATAAGCGAATTCCAACGCAGCTGGGGGCGAAAA
>JALUYN010000488.1 GCA_027012915.1 Cellvibrionaceae bacterium | reverse complement strand
TGAACAAACGTCTTGTTGTCTTGATTTTTGGCCATGGAAGCCTCCTTCGGGTTTACGTTTAGAGCAATGAATAATGCTACGGTTACAACAGCAAACATGAAAGATACTGAGGAAATTAAGTTCACTTTATCATTGACTTTGGATGAGACGGGAATCACATCCTGATAATCGTCGTCATCCTCAATATAATATTTGTAGGAAACTTCAATCGAGTCGTTGATGGCTTTTTGACCAACCAGGTAAGAGAGAATGGTACTGATAACTGCAGTCGCGAAAAGGCCCCAAGAGGCATAAAGCAACCAGGTATATACAGCGGCCTCCAACTCCACGACAAAACGAATAAACGATACGGATAATACAAGCCCGCTGCTAGATAAAGTCAGAACAGCCCTATCCTGGGACTCAGAGTTTGATAGCTGCCGATTTATCAGCTCTTGCCGTCGCTCAGAGAACATTTTCTGATTTTCAGTCTTGCTCATGAGCTTCCTGTATTTTTAACGCTTGCAGCACGCGCGCCCTTGTAATGGAGCCGAAGGCGCAATGAAAAGGGCGTCGCCGTGCCTGCACTTGTTATGCACTAATCTACCGGGCATGTATTTGTGCAAACCTGGTAGGACTCTCGGCAAGCCCGCAGAGTTTCAGTTTTAAAACCAACTTGATTACCTTGGGATACACAGGATGAATAGCTCGTAGAACACTCCCTAACACAAGACGGCTCAAGATCACTGACATCAATATCTTTGATACTATATGCACACCCACTGGCGACAACATTGATTGCTAGAATTATAAATGCGTTTCTGATCATTCCTTGCCTCCCAACCCCCAGATTAGCCAAGGAAGGCCATGTAGCGCCTTGCCCTCGGCTGGTGCGAAGTGCTATGCGCACTCATCGCTGACTATACGATGCCGCCAATAATTCGTAGTAGTCCGGCCTCTCAGAAACCGGCTCAAGCAGGTCCGAGTAAAGCCGCTTGATCGACTCCCCGCCAAAGTACAGATAGTCACCGCCCGCAAGACCAACGAAATATTCCATGCTTGGGCCAACGACGCTTTCTACCATATCCTTGGAGAAGGATATCAATTCAACCTTCCTCATGAGCTTACACCGAAAAAATTTATACGAGACATGACCATCAATGCTCGTACGAACCTCTTCTGAAGCTATATTTTTGTTACAGAAACAGAATGCAGACGTATACGCCTCGAATGCCGAGACCGCTTTTTTTCCTTCAAATCTGTATGAGTACGGCCACCCATTGGAATTAATGCTGCGCTCAATCTCATGAGTAACAATAGCTGCGCTTTCGGAGACTTCGTCTGAGTAGCCAGCGCCCATAAATACAGCCATTTTCAACCTTGAACTTTGATTCGCATCGTCAAATGGTGCTTCATCAATGAATTTGACGAGGTCTGATTTAGCCACAACGAGCGGCAAGTCACGGGCAACATACCAAACGACAAAAGCTCCAAGGCGCTCAAATGGTAGTTTCATACAATGGCACCGTCCGTCCCTTCTGCATAACAGCTTATTAGTTTGCTTTCTTATTAAACCGCAACACCATCACCCAGTCCAATACTGCTTCACAACCTGAATAACCTCGATTTTTCAGATCATTACCCCTCCATCTCAGGGGGCTTTTGATCGTTTGCCAAGTTCTTGATGGGGCATTGCTTACCCGTTTAAGGGGCGTAAAGCCTGGAATTGGGGGTGCGGCGAATGTTCGCTTTTGTTTAAAAAGTGGAAGAAAAAGGTTCCGGCCAAAATCTGTATAGCACTACTCACCCGATTTCCCCCTAAAAACTGTAACGTTTTTACTGTCCAAGATTGCCGAGAGTCGGCGGTTTTCGAGCTCAAGAGTCGCGTTTTTTGAAGCAAGTTCGTTGCGCTGCTCGGTCAGTTCCACGATCTTTTCTCGTAGCTGACGATTCTTAAAACGCTCTTCTTTGAGTTTCTCGTGCTTCTCATCACGTTGCCTCTGGATCGCCTTGTTGGCATTGCCCCGGATGCGCTCCATCAAGTCTGGGTAGTCTTTGTGGATCAAGGCTCGACTGACTCCGGCCTCTTCGGCAACAGCGGCCACCGAGACTTTCCTGCCCTTCTCAACGACCTTGGGCTGGCCTTTTTCCAATCGAACAATGGCCAGCCGAATACGCTTGTGAGTGTCTGATTCAGATGGCTTCGACATCGATCACTTGCTCCTTGAGGCGATTGATGTCTACACCGAGATCGGTCAACACCCTCTCGCAGCGTTCCATGGTGCGCTCGACCGTCTTTGATCCCGAGTCGTCCAGGTCATCGATCTGCCGAAGCTCAATCTGTTGTAAGTACAGCCCTTCCCAGAACGGCTTGTGGGTATCGTCAATACAGCCGTGGTCACAGCCTTCGCATTGGCCACCCGCACAGTCCACGCCGGTATCATTGGTACACCAGGCAATGCCGGTGGACCGCAGGTAAACCAGTTCGCTGATGGCCTCAATCATCTCTTTCCGATCTTTGTAGGTACGCACTTCTTCCGAGCGGCTTCGCATTTGGCGAATATGGCCGGCCATGCCACCTGAAAGCGGCGTATCAGGCTCCAACCAGTGACCGACAATGGCCTGGCGCTTGCCGTCAAAAGCAGCGTAGATTTCGTCGTAGAGCTCAAGATCCTGGGCCTCGTTCATTGCGTACAGGATGGTCATATCCAAGCTCCAATGCTTGAAGTGATCCCTTAAATAGCGAAGATCGCCCAGCTTGTGATGGACCACATAGTTAGCAAACGTGCGCCGGAACTGATGGGAAGCAAGTTCCCAATCTATCCCGAGGTCCTTCGTAAACTTCCCGAGCCTTCTATACAGAGCAATGCCACTGAGCAGGTGGATGCTGTTTCTCTTACCCGGCACTTTAGTGAGCCCAATGCAGCCAGAGCAATGCTGGAGGCGCGTAACTTCCTTGAGATCTCCCGCTGCTTTGGCCTTTTGCAAAACCTGCTCAAGCTCATCCTGCAAGGGCTCCGAAAGCCGCTCCAGTACCTTGACCGCCTGAATCGCGATTTCGGGACACAGCCATGAGGTCTTTCCCGCATGGGTTTTATCAGATCGTGAGCCGAGGAAGTAGAACCGCTCACCATCCCGTATCTCACTGTACCACTCGCCTCGACGGATATTGCCGAGTTCATGGGCTCGTATGCCGGTCGTGGCCAGAATGATCACGAAGCAGCCGTCACGCAAGTCGCGCAGCGTTTTGCCCAGTACCCTTAGTCCCAGATCCCAGCCTCGGGTTTTCAAAAATTCGACCTGATCTTCCCATTGATCGCAATGATTTTTCGAGCGCGACTGAAAGCAGGCTAGGGTGTCCCGGTGCTGCAACAATTCGTCGGCTCGATTGAGCAGAGATTCAGCGTGCTGGAACAGCTGTCGAAGAATATAATCGGGAATGATATCGGTCTTAGCCTTGTTTGATTTCTTATGTCCGGCCAGCGCATAGGCAGAGCTTTCAGGCCAGGGATGATCAAAACCGCAAAGCGTATCTCGCAGGAATTGCCAGCATTGTTCGACAGCCGATAACTTATGCAACTTCGTCTGGCTGGCCAACAGCTTCCCTGGCCTCGTCGAAGAAGTAAGGCTGTTGACGTATTGCACATAGCGCGCAGCTACCAGGGGAGTGACCTTCACCTGAGTGTTGATGCCCTGATCGTGTAACCAGTTAAGCCAACAAGCCAAGTCTTCGAAAAAATTCTTGATCGAGCTATTACTCAGCGCCCCCTCCCCCCAGATTTTGCGTGCCACGGCGATCTTTGCTTCGCATCGCAGTTTCTCGCCGGTGATCCGAGTAAAATTCAGTTTTCGAGCGTTGTCCCTGACGGAGTCGGGGCTGTTAGATTTGGGCAACCACCACTCGGGGTCCTGGTACCGGGAGAGCACGTACAGCACCTTGTCGGCTCGATCCGTGGTGATAATGCCGTGGAGTCCTTCACTACGGGGCAGAGCCCGTAGCAGACGTTCACGGTCGGCCAGTACCTCTGCGCCGGTAATCTCGATCATATCGCCATTCTCGCCATGCTCAGGTCCCGCCAGAACGGATGCGGCTGGTGTTTGGCCCTCTCCCGCTGTTTGCTCACAAGGATTGCATCAAAGTGTGGCGCAATCTCTTCGTCGATAAGTCGAACGACTTGCTTGAGGTATTTGGCCCAGCGCTTGCCACCAAAAGTGTCGTAATTGCGCAGGGCTGCCCAGTAGAAGCTGAACAGGCGATAAAGGTCATCGCCAGTCACCACAAAGCTCTTGCATCGGAAGCAGCCCAAGTAGTCTTGACAGGGCTCTCCGTCTTTCGGGGCGCGGTGCCCTCGGCGAACATTCTCACAGGACGCGACGGGGGTTCGATCACTGGCAATGATCGTCGGCGTGCTGAGCAATTCTTCCACTCGGGCCTCGCCCAAAAAACGCATGTTGGTTTCCGCTTCCGGTGGTGCCTCCCAGTAGTGGGCATTGCCAGTTTCCACGGCATGCCGTCCTGTTCTGGCCGTCATCAGAGGGTCTTGGCCCGACATTTCCCAAATGCGGTTCAGCAGCGTCTGACGCAGCCTGCTGACATTCAATGCGAGCGGCTTGCCATCGTCCGTTTGAAGCTGATGCTGGTCAACGAACGCTTTGATGCTGTAATTCAATGCGGAGCTCGTAAGTCGACATGGTTTGTCCACGTACTTGCCACGAGTTCGCTTGAAGACCAGCAGCCGATTTGGGTCATCGAGCTGGGCGCGTGTCGTGGCGTTCCTCGTAACGATCAGATCAATAGCATCAGCGGCATAGAGATGGATACTGGCCATCTCAGACACTTCCTCAGACTTTCTCAGTGCGACAACTTGCGTGGCGTTACCTCGACGTTTAAAGCTCACTAGCAGCCGCAGGTTGGATTTGAGCGGGTGAGGCTGCACGCAGTCTGTGGTCAGCTCCAGAATGGGCGTAAGGTTCATTCCGGTAGACAGCGAAATGGACAGGACGCAGACGGTCAAATCATAGCTGCTTAGCGGCTCCGAGTGGGACACAATGCGCTCCATGTCTTTGCGCATCGCTTTAACCATAAAGCGCTTTTCATTCTTGCTGAGCGCCTTCTGACCCTTTACTCGCTTGTTGGAATTCGGGAACGGATTAGCAGGCCAGACCGCTTTGATGTCCGCTTCTGGCCAGAAACCGAACCGATGACAGGCTCCGAGCAGAGCTTTGGTATTAGCGAAATAGCTTTTCTGCGAAACGTATTCAACGGGCTCGTTTCTCAGGTACTGGAGGTATTGTTTGATGCTGTCGGCGTTGAGATCCGCCATTCTTAAGCGTTCGCCACTGGCCGTGTGAAGCAGCGATAGGAACGGCGCAAAATAGCGAAAGCCAGAATTCCAGTATTTCACAATCGTACTCAAGCTCAGGGATTTCCCCTTCGTTTTGACACTCTCAGCGATTAACTTTTCGATTGTGCGTTGGCAGGCCGCCGTAATGTCGTCATATCCCTGACCGTAAAACTGCCCGAAATCAGCGGTTCTTATGGTAGTGGGATTTTCCGGGAAAGCGACCACGGTGTTTGCCGGTTTTGAGAGTCGCGTTTGATTTATGGTGGTGGTTGTCGCCTCGGTCGCAGTTTCGCCAGCCTCCTGAACACCACTCTCATGTCCCTCTAACGTGAAATCCTTTTTCATGCGCAGGCCGCCTCCCTCGCGGTTTCCTCAATTTCTTCCTGATAACTGGTGCGCAGGTCGTCTTCGATGTCGTCGAGGAAATGCAGGTATTTTTCCGTGGTCGTAATGCTGCTGTGGCCGAGGCGATCTCGAACGTAGATCAAGGGATTGAAAGTCGTGCTCTTTCGGGACATCAACGATTTCAGAGTGTGCGTCGCGTAGGTATGGCGCAGGATGTGGGGATGACAGGCGAACGACAACGCCAATCGGTTCAGTGAATTGTTGAGCGAGCTTCGAATGCTCCAGGACTTGCCCTTGGCGGTCACAAAGAGGGTTTTCGGGTCTGTCCCGTGCTGTCTAATCGCCTCATGACGTTCGTGGATCACGTAATCCCAGAGATCCGCCATCAAGGAAACCGGCACATGGATCGTCCGTGGCTTGTCCCCCTTGGTGCTCATCTCTTGGGGATCAAGCTCAACCACCACATGGCTTCGAGCCGAGATCGACTGGGGTGCAGATATGTAGTGAACTGGAATTGTCAGCAGTTCTTCTTTACGTAAACCCGTCAGCAACGCCAACCGAACGATTAACCGAAGCGTCTTGTTTTCGATGCGTTTGAGCAACTCATCGATCTGCTCTTTGTTGAGGACTTTGATCTTGGTTGGCGTGGTTTTCAGCAGCACATCAGGCTTTACGGCATACCCCCCGGACGTGTCTGTGTGTGCCAGGAAACCCTTTGCCTGTCTGACTCTCACCGTTTCAAGGTCATACGGCAACGTTCTTACCCAACCTTGTTTGAGGGCAAACTGATAAAACTTGATCACCAGGTGAAGTCGTCGGTTTACCGTGGAGGCGCTGAGGTTAAATCGATCAAAAGAAACGTCCCGATAAAGGGCTAACAAAGTTTCGTGATTCCGGTGATCAAGCTCTTTCCAATCAAATCCATTGGCTTCAATGAATTCGAAATAATCACACAGATCTCTCCCAAACGTTTCCCAACTGCGTCGGCTTTGCACACTTCCACGTTTTAAGCAGTGATGAACGAGAAATTCCATTCCTTCGACAAACACATCATGATTGGCTTTGAGAAGAATCGGGAACCCTTCATAGGAATGACCCCTGATTTCAAACTCTGGCGTAGCAAGAAGGAATTCCACCCTCGGACCTCCAATACTGTATTTTTATTCAGTATAAAGGAGTGGTTTAAGACTGCAACAGGAGGGTTACATTTTCTGTGGGACAAAACATGGTCTATCTTTCCTGCTGACAGCCCGGCATCATCTGGCGGGAGCTGGGTACATTGAACGTGGCGGGAGTATACCATTCTGACCCGGGTAAAGGAGACACCCCGTAACGGGGACAAAGGTGTGACAGAGAGCGAGTTCTTCGTTCCGGACCTGTGCCGGGTACGGGCCGTGTTCCTGTTGCTGGTCACCAGTGAACTGCTGGTTCTGGTGCTCGCCATCGTGCAGGCGGAGCGGGGCTGGATCGACTGGAATTACTTCGGGCTGTTGTCGCTGTTCGTGCAGTGGACCACCCTCACCAGTGCCGCCCTGATCTGCCTTTTGCGCACCCGGCTTGCACGGATGTCCGTCTCCGGTGCGACAACCACCATCGTCGCCATTGTGCTGCTGGATGTGCTCGCCTTCAGCCTGTTTGCAGACAGCGTCCTGCACCCCCAGGACGGCGTGGCTGTCTGGCAGGGCGTGGCCAAGAAGATGCTGCTGGCGTTGCTGATCGTGCTCATGGTGCTGCGCTATTTTTACCTGCAGCACCAGTGGCAACAGCAGCGTGAAGCGGAAATGCAGGCGCATCTGGCATCACTGCAGGCCCGCATTCAGCCACACTTCCTGTTCAACAGCATGAACACCATTGCCAGCCTGATTGCCATCAATCCGGAACGGGCCGAAGAAGCCGTTCTGGATCTTTCGGAACTGTTTCGCGCCAGCCTTCGCACCGGCGACCAGCTGATTCCGCTATCGAGGGAACTGGCTTTGTGCCAGCGTTACCTGGCCATCGAAGCACTGCGCCTGGGCGACCGCCTGAAACTGGAATGGCAGATTGAAGAAGGCCTGGAGCACCAGGCCATTCCCCCGCTCACACTGCAGCCATTGGTGGAAAACGCCATCTACCATGGTATCCAGCCGCGCCCGGACGGTGGCACCGTCAGGATTGAAGCCCAGGCCAAAGGCGAATTTGTCTACCTGCTGGTACAGAATCCAAAGCCGGACCAGAATAAGCAGCAACATGACGGCAACCGAATGGCGCTGGCCAACATTCAGTCACGGCTACGGGCGCTTTTCGGTGAGCCGGCGGTGCTCAAACACAGCCACCAGCACGATGTGTACACGGTTACCCTGCGACTGCCGCGACGGAAGGCCGGCGAGCAGAGAGCCCGAAAACAATAAACCCCTGACCAACGGAACCGAGACAAGACATGACTGATACCCGCAGCGTCCTGATCGCCGATGACGAACCCCTGGCCCGGGAACGCATCCGCCGGTTGGTGGAGGCGGTTCCGGGGTATCGGGTCTGTGGCGAAGCTGCAGACGGCGACAGTTGCTTGAAACAGGTGGCGGAACTGGAGCCAGACATACTGTTGCTGGATATCCGGATGCCGGGCATGGACGGCATGGAGGCCGCCAGCAGACTTAGCCAGCTGGCCAATCCACCGGCGCTGATCTTCTGCACGGCCTACGACCACTACGCTATCCAGGCATTCGACGTGCAGGCCATCGCCTACCTGCTCAAACCGGTTCGCAAAGAGGCCTTGGCGGAGGCCCTGGCCCGGGCCGGCAGGGTCAACCGGGTACAGTTGCAGGCACTCAACGGCCAGGCTGCCCACAGCCAGGAACAGTTGGCGGTGCGCACGCACCGCGGCACCGAGCTGATCGATCTGTCGGAAATCCTCTACTGCGAGGCAGATCAAAAATACGTCACCATCCATCACGCCCGGGGCGAAACCGTGTGTGACTACACGCTGAAGGAACTGGAAAACAGCTACCCGAGCACCCTGCTCAGGATCCACCGGAACACCCTGGTGGGGGTTCGCTTTATCCAGGCACTGAGACGGACGCCGGATGGCCACAATCTGGTCGCCCTGAGGGAAGGCCGGGGCGAACTGCCGGTCAGTCGCCGCCATGCCAGCAATGTCCGCCAGTGGCTTCAGGAACATCAGCCGGGCTGAATCAGCAGCGCGCCTGAGGCGGGAGCTGCGGGACTTTTCTGCCGCTACAAGGTAACCTTGGCGGACATTTTTCCGAACCGACAGTGAGTGTCATGTCCAAACGTACCCTTCGCATTGCAACCCGCAGCAGCGCCCTTGCGCTGTGGCAGGCGGAATTCATTAAGGCCGAGCTGGAAAGGCTGCACGACAACATCACCGTGGAACTGGTCAAGATAAAGACCCAGGGTGACAAGATCCTGGACGTGCCTCTGGCCAAAATCGGCGGCAAGGGCCTGTTCGTCAAGGAACTGGAAGAAGCCATGCTGGACGGCCGCGCAGACCTGGCCGTCCACTCCATGAAAGACGTGCCCATGGAATTCCCGGAAGGACTGGGGCTGGTGGCGATCTGCGAGCGGGAAGACCCGACCGATGCCTTCGTAAGCAACCACTATGACAACGTTGACGCCCTGCCCCACGGCGCCGTGGTTGGCACTGCGAGCCTGCGCCGGGAGGCCCAGCTGCGGGCCTACCGCCCGGACCTGGAAATTCGCGTGCTGCGGGGCAACGTCAACACCCGGCTGGCCAAGCTGGATGCCGGCGAATACGAAGCGATTGTACTGGCCAGCTCCGGGCTCAAGCGCCTGGGCTTTCACGAGCGCATCCGCTACTGCCTGCCCGACACGTTGTCGCTGCCGGCGGTCGGCCAGGGCGCCCTGGGCATTGAATGCCGGGTCGATGACCAGGATCTGCTAGCCATGCTTGAACCCCTGAAGCACAAAGACACCTGGGATCGCGTCACTGCCGAAAGGGCTCTGAACCGTCGACTGGAGGGTGGTTGTCAGGTGCCAATCGCGGCGTACGCGCTTCTTGAAGACGACGATACAATCTGGCTGCGGGGCCTGGTGGGCGCAGTTGATGGCACCCAGATTTTCCGGGTCGAAGGCCGCGCGCCACGGGCCGAAGGCGAACGTCTGGGCCGGGAACTGGCCGAGGATCTGCTGGCTCTCGGAGCCGACAAGGTGCTGGCTGAAATCTATGGCCACACACCAACCTGATCCC
>JALUYN010000487.1 GCA_027012915.1 Cellvibrionaceae bacterium | reverse complement strand
AGCAGGCAATCCTCGGTTGGCGACAATGCCTGCAGCAGCGCGCCACATGGAACACCCTTGTTCGCGTGCAAACAGGCGCACACTGTCCACGGTTTTGTTGCCAATGCCACGGGTTGGGGTATTGATGATACGCTCAAACGCCGCGTCGTCTTCCTGATTGACCAGCAATCTCAAGTACGCCAGCGCATTGCGAATTTCCAGACGCTCATAGAAACGCTGACCACCATAAATACGATAGGGAATCGCCTCTCGCAATAGAGCTTCTTCTAACACCCGTGACTGCGCATTCGAGCGATAAAGAATGGCGCACTGATTTTTTTTGCCGCCCTGGTTGGCCCAACTCTGAATCCGATCGGCGATGTAGCGGGCTTCATCCTGTTCGTTAAATGCGGCATAGAGAGCAATGGGTTCACCCTTGTCGCCATCGGTCCACAGTTTTTTACCCAGGCGATCGTGGTTGTTGTCGATTACCGCGTTGGCCGCTTCCAGGATGGTCTTGGTAGATCGATAGTTTTGTTCAAGGCGCACGGTCTGTACGTCGCCAAAATCCGATTCCACCTTCTGAATATTCTCAATCTTGGCACCGCGCCAACCATAAATGGACTGGTCGTCATCACCCACTGCGGTAACCTTGCACTGATTACCTGCCAATACGCGCAACCAGGCGTACTGAATGGTATTGGTATCCTGAAATTCATCGACGAGAATGAACGGAAAACGCCTTTGATAATCCGCCAGTAACTGAGGCTGGTTCAGCCAGAGTTCATGGGAGCGCAACAACAGCTCGCCAAAATCGACCATGCCACCTCGCTGGCATGCAGCCTCGTACTCGCGATACACAGCCAACATGGTCTTTGTGTAGGGATCACCAGTTTCCTGAATATAGTCTGGGCGCAGTCCTTCATCTTTCTGGGCGTTGATGTACCACTGCGATTGTTTAGCTGGCCATTGTTTGTCGTCCAATCCCAAGGATTGGGAAACTCGTTTAACGAGTCTCAGTTGATCGTCGCTATCCAGAATCTGGAAGTTCTGCGGTAGACCTGCTTCTTTCCAGTGCTGCTTTAGCAAGCGATGAGCAATGCCATGAAAGGTGCCCACCCACATAGCTCTTGGATTGATACCCAGCAACTCTTCGATACGACCGCGCATTTCACGCGCTGCTTTATTGGTAAAGGTCACAGCAAGAATAGAGTAGGGGGAAACTTCTTCTACCTGTATCAGCCAGGCAATACGATGCACCAGCACGCGAGTTTTACCACTACCTGCACCAGCCAGGATAAGTTGGTTTGCAGCAGGAGCTGTTACAGCCTCGCGCTGAGCGTCGTTGAGATTATTGAGAATAGGGGATACGTCCATGGCGATAGTCTACCAGACTATGAGGCAAACGAATCACTCACTTCGCGCAGTGTTTCAGGATAAGTATCTGGATTTCACAGTTACAAACTGTCGTGGGATAGCGAAGCATCAATACATTGCTAGAACAGAAGTTGAGAAGCAGGTTTCAAAGACGTTTCTTGTTCTTGAGGGCATACATTTCCATGTCCGCTTTATTCAATAGATCTTCGACAGATTGACCATCGTCCGGAAAATAGCTGACGCCGATACTAGCTGAAATTCCATACTTGTTCAGACGTTCGTCAGAGTCGGGCTTATTGAGTGTCCGATGAATTTTGTTTACTACAGCTGTGGCTTCTTGTTTGTCGTTAACATCAATTAAACCTGCAAATTCGTCACCGCCGATACGAGCAAGTGTATCCGTCTTTCGAAAACAGGTAGCTAACAAGTTGGCAATATCGACAAGAACGGTGTCCCCTTCTTTGTGTCCAAGATTGTCATTGATGGATTTGAAGTTATTCAGATCTATATAAAGCACCGCTATCTTACGCAGTTGCCGCTCGGCTCTGATAATTGCGCTCTCGAGCTTCGATATAAACAACCTTCGATTCGGCAGTTCGGTCAAAGGGTCCTGATAGGCCTTGGTCACTAAGTCCTGCGTTACGTTGCTGTTATCAGCAGGATCCTGGAGGATCATGATATATCGATCCGAGACTTCAGCCTGATCCGTCACACGATGTAACGCACCCTGATACACTCGATTTTCACTGGTACACAGGTCACCATGCCAATAATCGGCCTTCCCGGTTAGCTGGTTGAGAGTACTGCCTTTATCCGAAACGCAAGAAAGATAATCGAATACATTGCCGGGAGTTTTGGAATTAATCTCAAAGTTCTTTCTGGCCGCCTCATTAACCTCAACAATGTCGGCATCACCATTCAACACTAAACATGGGCTCTCGGTTACCTCAAAGAACAGTGACGCTATTGTTCTGGTTTGCTCTGCTTGGCGCTCGTAGGTAACGTTACTACCTATTCCAATTACGCCAACCTCATTATCTTCTTCGAAAACCAAAGGTAACTTATACATATCCAACAGGCGTCGTCGCCCATCGGCATAGGTGACCCATTCATCACATCGGAGTGCCTTCCCCGCCTGCTTAACCTGATTATCCATCTTCCGTATGTATTCTGCGGATCGCTCCGACATTAGATCGACGTCGGTTTTTCCGTGGATCTCCTCGACAGTCTTATCCAAGAATTCTTCAAAGCTCCGGTTAGTCACCTGATAGACGCCTTTCGCGTCTTTTACGAAAATTAGATCCGGAAGCGTATTTAGAATATTCCTCATCAGCGAACGCTCTCGCTGCAACGCTTCGGTGGCAATAACAAGTTCAGTAATGTCACGCGCAACAACGGCGACACCCGGTCCATCCGTGAGCGGACCTCGATAAACAGTATGTTTTCTTTGAATGTGGACGACGCGTCCATCGGGCATTTGGCGGGAGAACTGCAGTTCGAGTTCTTTCCCCTTAAGAGTTTGATCCAGTGACGGCTTCAGAGCTTTGTGAAAAACATCCTCACCGTAAAGCTCGACGACGGTGCTACCTACAATTTCACCGATACTCTTTCCAAATAGCGAGCTATAGCCTTTGCTTACAGCTCTATAGACATAGTGCTTATCTACTATGGATACCATGTCGTTAAGATGTTCGAGAACCGATTCATCGGCATCGGTCGTAGAGAACGAAGATTTCATTGCATTCGATATCTCGTGACTAACTGTTCCCTTTCATTTATCTGTGCCACAGACTGCACGAATGAATTGCGCAATCGAGACTAAGTGAAGACACCAATACCAAAATACGGGGCACCACCAAAGTAGAGCTTAGTTCAACTCTGCTTCAGTGGCGAAGATAATCTAGACCATTTTTTCCAGTAGAATCAATCGATTAAATACTAAGCAATCACTCAACCGTTACTGATTTTGCTAAATTACGTGGTTGATCGACGTCAGTGCCTTTTTGTACTGCAACATAATAGGACAGAAGCTGCAGCGGCAGGGTGTAAATGATAGGAGCGATGCTCAAAGGAACGTGAGGAATATTCATAATGGCAGCGTCTTCATCGCTCACAAAGCCCGAGTTCTGATCAGCGAATACAAATAATTTGCCACCACGAGCCTGAACTTCTTCCAGATTGGACTTCAGTTTTTCCAGCAACTCATTGTTTGGAGCAACGGCTACCACAGGCATTTCCGCATCCACCAAAGCCAGTGGACCGTGCTTAAGCTCTCCAGCTGGATAGGCCTCAGCGTGAATATAGGAGATTTCCTTTAACTTCAGCGCACCTTCGAGAGCGATTGGGAACTCGACACCGCGACCAAGGAACAGTGCATGATTCTTATCTGAAAACGACTCCGCCATCCTCTCGATATTGCCTGCCAGTGACAAAACCTCTTCGCAGACTTCGGGCAGATGGTGCAGAGCAGTAACCATCTGCGCTTCCTTACTTTCACTGAGACTATGGCGTCGACCGATAGCCATCACCAGCAGCTGCAGTGCTATCAATTGAGTGGTAAAAGCCTTTGTGGAAGCAACACCAATCTCTGGACCTGCCATGGTCATCAGACACAGGTCAGATTCGCGCACCAGTGAGCTATTAGCCACGTTGCACACAGTAAGCGACGCCAAGTAACCTTCTTTCCGGCTGTCGCGCAACGCCGCCAGAGTATCAGCTGTCTCGCCTGACTGGGAGATAGTTACAAACAGAGTATTCTTTGGTGCTACGGTTTTGCGATATCGGAACTCACTGGCCACTTCAACGGAGCAGGGCACACCAGCCCAGTCCTCAAACCAATAGCGTGCCACCATGCCAGCATGATAGCTGGTGCCGCAGGCGACGATCTGAATGCCTTCAATACGATCAAAAATATCTTTGGCATCAGCACCAAAGGCTTCTTCCAGTATGCGCGCTTTACCGATACGACCTTGCAGAGTGTTTTTGAATACATTGGGCTGCTCAAAGATCTCTTTCAGCATATAGTGTTTGTATTCACCTTTGTCAGCAGATTCCTGCTGATCGGTGATCTGATCTACTGCACGCTCAACATTATCGCCCTCTGCATCGTAGATTTCGATGCCGTCACTGCGTACTTCTGCCAGGTCGCCCTCGTCGAGGTAGATAAAGCGGTCGGTTACTTGTCTCAGAGCCAGTTGATCAGAAGCGATAAAATTCTCTTCCATGCCAACGCCGATAACCAACGGACTGCCGCTTCGCGCGGCAATGATTTTTCCAGGCTCTCGCGTTGAAATTACGCCAAGAGCATAAGCACCTTCAAATTCATTGATGGCGGTCGCAACAGCATCTTTTAGGTTTCCTTTTTCCTCGTACAAACGATGAATCAAGTGAGCGACGACTTCAGTATCGGTTTCTGATACAAACTCGTAGCCTTTGGCTTTTAAGCTCTCGCGCAGGGTTTGATGATTTTCAATAATGCCGTTGTGTACCACAGCAATATGATCTGAGCAGTGTGGGTGTGCATTGATTTCACTGGGCTTACCGTGAGTTGCCCAACGGGTGTGAGCAATTCCCTGAACCCCTGATAGCGGATCAGCATTGACTTTGTCTTCGAGGCTCTTAACTTTGCCCATCGCTTTGCGGGTTGCCAGGACCCCGTCTTCTAAAACTGCCAGCCCCGCAGAATCATAGCCCCGATACTCCAGACGTTTCAGCCCTTCGATTAAAATCCCGGTGATATTCCTTTGCGCTGTTGCTCCTACGATTCCACACATAATTTACTGCATTCCGTGATTAATTTTTCTGTTTGGTCGGTCGAGCCCAACCCTTGATATTCCGCTGTTTGCCGCGGGCTACTCCGAGACTCTCATCGTCCACCTCGGACGTGATGGTGGAACCAGCGGCGACGGTAGCATTTTCACCAATAGTTACTGGTGCCACCAAACTGCTATTCGAGCCAATAAACGCACCCGATTTTATTTCGGTTTTAAACTTATTTACACCATCATAGTTACAGGTAATAGTGCCCGCGCCAACGTTAACACCTTCACCAATGTTAGCATCACCTATATAGGTCAGGTGATTCACCTTGCTGCCCACACCAATATTGGCTTTTTTGGTCTCCACAAAATTGCCCAGTTTAGCACCTTGTGCCAATACCGTACCGGGCCGTACTCGAGCAAAGGGACCCACATCACAATTTTCACCAATAGTTGCTTCTTCGCAAACAGTGTTGGCCTTTACATGAGTGCCCGCAGCAATCGAAGTGTCTTTGAGATGGCAATTAGGACCAATAACAACGCCATCGCCAAGACTCACTTTGCCTTCTATAACACAGTTCACATCGATGATGACGTCCTGACCCAGGGTCAATTCTCCTCGGCAGTCAAAACGTGAAGGATCGAGTAGAGTGGCACCTGCCCGCATGGCTTGCTCGGCTAGACGTTGCTGGTAGTAGCGTTCCAAGACCGCTTGTTGTTGTCGGTCGTTGACACCCAGAACCTCGCGCTCTTCATCTACCACAACCGTTCGTATTGTTTTACCTTCAGCTTGAGCCAAGGCAATCACGTCAGTCAGATAGTATTCTTTCTGCGCATTATTATCTTGCAGCTGGGGCAACCAACGCAGCAAATCTTCGCCCCAAATAGCCATAACGCCAGTATTACCTTCGCGGATCAGTGTTTGTTCTTCACTGGCATCTTTCTGCTCAACAATGGCCGTTACATTGCCATTTTCATCACGAATAATGCGACCATAGCCAGTGGGATCTTCTAACTCGACGGTCAACAGCGCCATCGCAGTTTTTGGTAAGTCATTAATTAGCTCTGCAAGTGTATCAGCGAGAATGAGAGGAACATCACCATACAGAATCAGTGTAATGGCGTCGGGTCGGATAAAACGCTGAGCCTGCTGTACTGCGTGCCCCGTACCCAGTTGTTCAGCCTGAATGGCAAACCGGACATCATCAGCCTGAAACTGTTGTTCAACCAACTCAGCGCCGTGCCCAATCACAACATTCAGGTTTTCAGCATCCAGTGAGCGTGCAGTATCCAGAACGTGCCCCAGCATGGGTTTGCCACCCACTGGGTGAAGAACTTTAGGTAAGGCAGATTTCATCCGTGTGCCTTTGCCGGCGGCCAGTACAATAATATCGAGCATCACTTAATTTCCTATTTAAATAGTTGCAAGGCAGTAGCCGCGAACGTCCAAAATGCTAGTGTACGGGGGTTTTGAAATAATAAAAGTGGGCGTTTCAGGTAGAGTCGTACTTGCTGTACATGGTCGCTACCGGCGTCCTGCCTCTCGCGATTACGACCGCCATGGATGGCGGAAGTGCAGATATTGCAGGAGCAAATACCTGCCCGTACTTCCTGTACATCGTCGCTACCGGCGTCCTGCCTCTCGCGACATACCGTACTTCCTGTACATAAAAAAAGGGCAGCCTAAGGCTACCCTTTTTCGCAGTGCGTTACACACCAATTTCAGTTAACCCAGCTTCTTGCGGATAGCCTGAATGGTACGCAACTGAGCTGCTGCTTCAGCCAGCTGAGTGGCCGCTCTGGAGTAATCAAACTCACCAGTTTGATTGGCCAGGGCGTGCTCAGCTTCTTTCTTGGCTTCCAGCGCCGCAGCTTCATCCATATCGTCGGCACGCAGTGCGGTATCGGCCAGTACGGTTACGTGGTAAGGCTGAACCTCCAGGTAACCACCCGATACATAGTAGACCTCTTCTTCGCCATCTTGCTTGATAACGCGGATGGGGCCTGGTTGCAAACCCGTCAGCAGCGGGGCGTGACCGTAGGCAACACCTACATCACCTTCGCTGCCGGCGGCAACAACCATCTCCACCAATCCGGAGAAGATTTCTTCTTCTGCGCTAACGATGTCACAGTGGACAGTCATAGCCATTTTTTTCGCCTCTTTTTGTGCTTTTTCACCGGGAGACTGGGTGTATTCAGCTCCCGGCTATTAGCTAGCGATAAAACTGAGATTAAAAACCAGAATTAAAGATTCTTGGCTTTCTCAACAGCTTCTTCGATACCACCAACCATGTAGAATGCCTGCTCAGGCATATCATCATACTCACCGGCTAACATGCCTTTGAAGCTGCTGATGGTGTCTTTCAGGGAGACGTATTTACCGGGAGCACCAGTAAAGACTTCCGCAACGTGGAAAGGCTGAGACAGGAAACGCTCAATCTTACGTGCACGGTTTACAGACAACTTATCTTCTTCAGACAGTTCGTCCATACCCAGAATCGCAATAATATCTTTCAGCTCTTTGTAACGCTGCAAGATGGATTGAACACCACGGGCTACAGTGTAGTGCTCTTCACCGATGATCAGTGGATCCAGCTGACGAGAAGTGGAATCCAAAGGATCGATTGCCGGGTAGATACCCTTAGCAGCAATATCACGGCTCAATACAACAGTCGCATCCAAGTGAGCAAAGGTGGTTGCAGGCGATGGATCGGTCAAGTCATCCGCAGGTACGTATACCGCTTGGATAGAGGTAATAGAACCAGTCTTGGTGGAAGTAATACGCTCCTGCAGTACACCCATCTCTTCAGCCAGAGTAGGCTGGTAACCTACCGCTGAAGGCATACGACCCAGCAGTGCAGATACTTCGGTACCCGCCAGGGTGTAACGGTAGATGTTATCGACGAACAACAGTACGTCTTTACCTTCGTCACGGAATTTCTCTGCCATGGTCAAACCAGTCAGAGCAACACGTAAGCGGTTACCTGGAGGCTCATTCATCTGGCCGTAAACCATGGCCACTTTAGATTCTTCTGGCTTCTCAACGTTAACAACGCCGGATTCCTGCATTTCGAAGTAGAAATCGTTACCCTCACGAGTACGCTCTCCAACACCTGCGAATACAGACAGACCGGAATGCTCCAGTGCGATGTTGTTAATCAGTTCCATCATGTTTACGGTTTTACCAACACCGGCACCACCGAACAGACCAACTTTACCACCCTTGGCGAATGGGCAAACCAGATCAATTACCTTGATGCCGGTTTCCAACAATTCTTCAGAAGAAGACAATTCATCATAGGCGGGTGCTTCACGGTGGATAGAGGCGCGCTCTTTCTCACCGATAGGGCCACACTCATCAATGGGGTTGCCCAATACATCCATAATACGACCCAGTGTCTCGGTACCAACAGGTACTGATACTGGGGCATTGGTGTTCTCGACGGTCAAGCCACGGCTTACACCCTCGGAAGAACCCATAGCAATTGCGCGTACCACGCCATCGCCCAGCTGCTGCTGAACTTCAAGGGTCAAGCCCTTATCAGCCACAGTCAGTGCGTCATAAACATTAGGTACGGAATCACGGGGAAATTCCACGTCGATAACGGCACCAATAATTTGTACGATACGTCCGCTACTCATTTCCGGATCCTCAATTACAAAAGTTAGAAATCAAATTCTGTCTTAGTTAAAGCGCTTATACAGCAGCAGCACCACTTACGATCTCTGACAGCTCTTGGGTAATCGCCGCCTGACGAGCCTTGTTATAAATCAGCTCCAGATCGTCGATCAGGTTGCCCGCGTTGTCTGTGGCGTTTTTCATCGCCAGCATACGAGCAGCCATTTCACAGGCGCCGTTTTCGACAACAGCTTGGTAAACCTGTGATTCTATGTAGCGCACCAGCAGACCTTCAATCAGGTTGGATGCTTCGGGCTCATAGATGTAATCCCACGTGTGCTGCAGCTTTTCGTTTTCGTCAGCCAGCAGAGGCAGCAGCTGTTGGACATAAGGGGTTTGAGTCATGGTGTTCACGAACTCATTACCTACCAGGTACAACTTGTCCAGTTTGCCTTCTGCGAAGCTGTCGAGCATAACCTTGACGCTACCGATAAGATCGGCAACAGAGGGCTCTTCACCCAGGTCACGAACAGCAGCTACTACATTACCGCCATAGCTATTAAAGAAAGCCCCAGCTTTGGCACCGATCACGCAAAGGTCGATTTCAACCTGCTGATCGTTCCACGCTTTCATATCCTTTACGGCTTTCTTGAACAGGTTAATGTTCAAGCCGCCACAAAGGCCGCGATCCGTAGATACCAAAACGTAACCAACACGTTTGACTTCACGCTCTTCCATAAACATATGCTTATATTCTGGATTTGCGTTTGCCAGGTGGCCCACTACGGAACGAATGCGTTGTGCATAGGGTTTGCCAAGCTGCATGCGGTCTTGCGCTTTACGCATCTTACTAGCAGCAACCATTTCCATAGCGCTGGTAATCTTCTGCGTATTTTTAATACTCGTTATCTGAGTACGTATTTCTTTTCCGCCTGCCATCATCGGCCCCCGAATAAATTCATCTTAGTGATCATAGGAGAGGGCGGCTAAGCCCTCATTCTGTCTTACCAAGTTTGTGTAGACTTGAATTTATCCAGTGCCGCTTTGAAGCCGGACTCAATTTCATCATTGTAGTTACCGGATTCATTGACCTTCTTCATCAGATCAGCGTTTTCGCTGTTCATGTAAGAAAGCAGGGAAGACTCG
>JALUYN010000486.1 GCA_027012915.1 Cellvibrionaceae bacterium | reverse complement strand
CGGGGCGCTGTAACCGGCATTGTTCGGGAATTAACTGCGGCTGAGTATACTGCATCGCTTTCAGCTACGGACGCTACAGGTAAAACATTAGTTATTCAGCCACGCGCAGTATTGAAGAGCAATACTCGTTATATGGTGGTACTTACCGGTGGCATTCAGAGCACAACCGGTCTGCCATTGGTTCCATCCTCTACATTTGGCTTGACCAAGGGCACGGCTCCATTGGTAGATGCTGCTGGAAATAGCCTGTTTTCGTTGCTGACTAATGCGCAGGCGCAGGCACTTGAGCCCCTCAGGCAGCTTACCCAAACATATCTTGCGGCAGCAGCTAGCGTGGGCGTGCCCAGCACAGCTGTGGCGCTGGCCTGGACATTCAAGACGCAGACGATCAACAGTGTTTTGGCAAAAGTCCGGGCTGATAGTGTGGCTAAGGTCACCTCTCCGGCTAACTTTATCACTTTCCCCGTTGCTCCTTCTGCCGCAACTGGCGGGTTGGGTGTACTCTCCATGGCTGCATTTGCAGCATTAAACAAGTTGCCTATAGCTCTTTTTCCCAACGTGGGCAGCGTTGTTATTGGGGCAATTAAGATACCTTATTATCTGAGTACTGATGGCAAGGGTAATTTAGCCAAGGGTATTCTACCAGGAGCGGTGACCGCGCATTTCACAATAGTTCCCGCGACAGGCTTGCCAAAAGCAAACCCGGCTCTTGAAACCATACCTTTCCTGATGACAACGCCGAATACGGCAGGGCCATGGCCGGTGGTTATCTTCCAACATGGTTTTGCGGTGGATAAATCGGTGGTCTTCGGTATTGCCAATACACTGGCCAAAGCTGGATTTGCTAGTATTGCCATTGATTCAGTACTGCACGGTAGTCGAACTTTTGGCATTGATCTGCTGACTGAGAAGGTTGTGAATGGAAAGCTGGTTGTTACAGCTAATGTGCCGGATGGGGTTCCTGATTCAAGCGGAAGATGGTATCTAAATCTGAATTATCTGCTGACCTTCAGAGATAATATCCGACAGTCGGTGGCTGATTTGATTCATCTGACACGTTTGCTGGAAGTGCAGACCATGGATGTAGTGAATAACACCACAGGAGCGCCTGGAGCAGATGGGTTTGCTGATGTAGCTGTCAATAGCGCAGCGGCACCTGCTGCACCTCCAATTTCTTATGTAGGCCACTCCAATGGCGGTATTCTCGGCACCATGTTCGCTGCTGTTGAGCCGGCGATCAAAACTTTTGTGCTGGCCAACCCGGGCGGCGTCTATTCCGATATCGCCCTGCATTCCGCCGAGATCAGTCCTTTGGTGCTGGCTGGCCTGGCGGCCAAGGGTGTGTTTCCCGGTACGCCGGATTTCAATGCTTTCTTTGTGGCGGCTCAAACCACACTGGATGACGGCGATCCGATTAACTATGCCAGTACTGCAGCGGCTCCAGCTCCTCCAGCTAAAGCCAAAAACCTGTTGATGTTCAAGCAACTGGGTGATTTGGTGGTACCGAATACGGCGACCGATGCATTGGCTGCTTCATTTGGTATGAAGCAGGTGGCTGCGAATCCCGCTCGGGCCGTATGGCCACTGGGCGTGGTGGCAGCGCCGCACATAGGTAGTGGGTTCACATTCTTTACCAAGGGAACACACTCCTCATTCCTGAAGCCCGATCCGCCGTCACCCAGTCCGGTCGGAT
>JALUYN010000485.1 GCA_027012915.1 Cellvibrionaceae bacterium | reverse complement strand
GCTTCGGTATCCGGGTAGTTGAGAATAAGCATGTATTGCTCTTCGAGGTCGAAGTGGCTATCGGCATACGCCTGGAGTTTGGTGAAGATAGTGTGGTCTGAAGCGTCGGCTTCGATCTGATCAATCAAGTCGAACAGCGTCTGATGCTGGGTTTCCTGCCAGATGAGTTCGCTGGTTTTTTCTCGCGATTTGGGCGTTGCCATGGGGCTTCCCTTTTTCTGGTTCTTATGACGAACTACTTTAACCACTAAGGTAGTGAGGCTTTTGACTTGGCTCAATGGAGCGAGGGAAGGCTGCGATCAAAGGGTTATAACGTGCGTTGAGACTACTTCTATTTGGTAATGACGACCTGGTTGCGCCCCTGCTTCTTGGCGCGATACAGGGCGTCATCGGCACGGACGGTAAAGCGTTCCGGGTCTTCATTGCGACTGAACTGGGCGATGCCAAAGCTGCTGGTCACCGAAACGGATTGGTTGATGACGATGTCGCACACCAACAGACGCAGTTTTTCCGCCAGTACCTTGGCCTGGGAGAGGCTGGTGTTGGGCAACAGCAGCATAAACTCGTCACCGCCCCAGCGCACCGCCAGATCTATTTCGCGAACGTTGTTGCGGATAATCTCTGACACCTTGATAAGGCTCAGATCGCCTGCGGAGTGGCCGAACTGATCGTTGATGGGTTTGAGGTTGTCGATATCCATGGCGATCATCGACAGGGGCTCCATAAAGCGGCTGGCGCGTGCGCATTCCAGGCTCAAGGTCTTGTCGAAGTGGTAGCGGTTGGCGAGCCCGGTGAGGGAGTCGGTTGTGGCCAATCGCTCCGCTTCTTTGACCTTGAGAGACAGCTGGCGATTGACCTCAATCAGCTCACGAGTCTGGGCGTCGATGGTTTCCTGAAGAAAGCTGTTGTAGTGATTACTCTGTTGTTTCAATAGTTTTTCAGCACTGAGGTTGCGGTGAGCGCCGATCATGCGGGCCACGGTGCCGTCGTCGTTGAATTCCACAATTCGCCCGCGATCTTCCACGGGGATATGGCTGCCATTAGCGGTTTTGCAGCGGTATTGAATGCAGTATTGGGGGATCTTGCCGGTGGTGTAGGCTTCAAAATGCTCCATCACCCGGGCGTAGTCGTCGGCGTGAATAATGGATTCCCAGGTAAATACGGTGTTTTCCAGGGAATGGGGATCGTAGCCGAGCATGGTGAACCAGCCGCGGCTGCGGTAGACATGGCCAGTGTTGGCATTCCAATCCCAGATGCCATCGCTGATCAGGTCAAAGATCGCGCTGAGCGAGGCCTCCGTGATGTATGGGAGTGGGATGTATTTCATTATTACCGTCCTGGTAGAGCTGAACCCCGGATTTCAAACTACTAATCCTTAGTGAATGAAGTGCTTAATCGTACCAGTAAGCTGTGACAGGCGTCCTCACTATGATTATTTACGCGCCAGTAGCGGCGGATTTTGTGGATGGTGAATAGGTAGTGAAGGGATTGGTGTTTTGCTGAAACAGAGCGGCGTAAATTTGTTGCTCATGTTCGAGCAGTTCTTCGATCAGATCACAGGGGGCTTCGACGGCGCGAATGGCATCGAAACCCTGGGCAATCAGTCGATACAGTGAGCCCAATCCGCCCAATTTGGCGGGGTACTTGGCCAGCTTGAAGGCGCTATAAACAAAGCTGTCGTCAACGCAGTCCCGGGCTTC
>JALUYN010000484.1 GCA_027012915.1 Cellvibrionaceae bacterium | reverse complement strand
CTTGCGCACCTCCCTATTGCTTTCACTACTATCCGTCACCCTGCTCAGTGCATGTGCAGGCAGCCCACCTCAGCAGCTGCTCACTGAAACAGGAAAATTTGTGGACTGCCCCACATCCCCCAATTGCGTTTCCAGTGACAGCACCAGCGACGAACACCGCGTGGCCGCGTTTCCCATCAACCCCGAAGCGACAGATGTTTGGCAGGCTGTAATAGCCGCGGTACAGGCCATGCCACGCACTACCGTGGTCACTGACCAGAACAACTATCTGCACGCCGAGTGCCGCAGCGCGCTGATGGGCTATGTGGATGATCTGCAGCTGCAGCTGCGGCCCGAGCAAGGCGAGATTGCCGTTTACTCCGCCTCGCGGCTGGGCTATTCGGACTTGGGCGTAAACCGTAAACGGGTCAACCAATTGCGCGAACAACTGCTGACACAAGGTCTGATACTGCAATAAACACCCAACAACAAGGCATTTTTGTCTCGTCACTTGGTTTGAGGCGCAACTGCGCAAGCTGGACTGCGCTCTACCTGATGAAGCAGTGGAATACGCCGACGCGATGCAGCTTCTGCACCATTCCCGACTTTTTCAAAGGCGGTATTCGCTATCGCCCTGTCGAAGATGTAGTAGAGGAAATTCGCAACAGCGGCGCCAAGTGCGTGGAACTGCACGCGGACAACCTGCTGGTGAATCGCAATATTCCATGCTCCGATCCCTCTGGATATTCATTGGATTGGATAGATCAGCATTGAGGCCTGTCAATAGGCCCTTGGAACGGCGAGTATTTCAGTAATCGCATCGTTTAACTCCTCGATGCGTCGGCTCTGCGAAACCGTAAATCGGGGTCGGCCCAGCAGGGTATCGGCGATATAGAGCCACTGGTACAGCTGCTTCAGTTGCGCGTGATTCAAGCTCGAGGTATTAGCCTGCCCCAACACCTCAAAAATACGTTCATCGATTTGATACAAGCGCCGCTGTTGTATATCCGTGAGCGGACGATTGCCCAGCAGTCGATCCAGCTCATCAAACTGGGCACACAAGGTGTGCATATAGTAGGGCTCGCTAACCAACGTTCGCTCTATGCGTTGACGCACATTGTTGATTTGAGTCGCCAGCATACTGTCCAGGGGCAGTTCCCGGCGAATAGCGTCAAGCTCGTCAAACAGCGATTCCAAACGCAAGACATCGGCATCGAGGACCTGGGGATTAACGTCTTCGGAGAAAATTCCATCGATTTCAGAGTGAATCCGCTCAACCCTGGACTGCTGTGAATCAGTGAGCGGCTTGACCCCCAGAATATCGTTGGCGCGCTGGTGTAACTCTTCCAATTCGCGGGATTGTTGAGGGTTTAGCGGACGACCTTCGCAGGCATCAAACAGCGCAACGATTTTCCTATCGATGACTTCCAGCTCCCGGTGGCGCGCCTCCGGCAGATGTACGCCGTGGCCAGTCCCGGTGATATCGTGCAGCTCCCGATACAGTGCGTGCAATCGCCACACCTGATCATGGGTCAGTGACAGCCCCTCGACTTCAATACCGAAGTCCTGCTCAAGCCGGCTGGAAACCGTAGCCGTAGCACTGACGTCAGTCTGATCAACCGCGCTCGGCGCATCCTCGTTGGCCGCGTTACTCGGACGCGGTTGTGAGTCGATGCTTCTATTGGGGTTATGAGACGACTGAGGGCGTTTTTCGGCGGTCATTCCTTATTGCTCAACTCACAGTAAATGGATATCACTGCGCTTTGATAGCAAAATAAAGACCACTACCGTCACTCCCCGCGTTGAGGGGGAGCGACGGCAAACATATGCCTACAACCAGCAATCTAATGCCGCCCCAGCGGCAAACTATTGCCGCAACCAAGTAAACTCTATGACTAGAAACAAGCCTCAAGTGATCGTATTTAGCACGCTGATCTTTGCCCTCTTCACCTTCGTAGCTCAAGTCCACGCCCGTGATATGAACAGCGATGAATTTCTGGCCTGCTCGCAGTTGCTGGACCAGATCAAAAGCGCCCAAGAGCAGCATCAGATCGATCATTCCCGACCCGCAGAAAAGAATAAAGAGACACTCGAGGCCCTCGGCGTACTGCAAACTTCTGTAACCGCAGAACTGAATACTCTGGAAGGCCAGGAGCGCGCTGGCGTGCCACTGCCTCAGACTCCCTTGGACGATCTGCGTCTGGCTCGCGACTCGTTGACGAAACTACAACAGCACTATCAAACCCAACAATCGCAGCAACAGCGCCTATTGCAGCAGAGCAAAGACAGACTGGTCGCCCAGCAGAACCACTTTCGGCAACAGTGCCTCAGCGGTGTCAAAGTACCAAAGTCGGTATTCAAGAAGCTGTGCGTCGATATACAGAACCACACCCTTTGCGGCCTGTTCAAAAAATAGACTCTTGGTGACCAATGGGTCTACCGATCGCAATATGACCTAGGTACACTGACGCCCTTTGAAAACCAGCCGCACGCTCGGCGTACCTGTTTATACGGTCACCCCCAATATGGCACTGGAAAAACCCCGCTTCACCCCGCAACTGCTGCACCCGAAACACTGGCCGATGTGGCTGCTGATTGGCCTCTGGTGGTTACTGGCACAACTGCCCTACGGTATACAACGCGGATTAGCACGGGTTCTCGCAGCACTGTTAAAGCGCTTTGCCAAAGCCCGGCAGCATATTGCCCGCCGCAATATCGCCCTGTGCTTTCCCAATCTATCGGAGACGGAGCGTGAAACCCTGTTGAACGCCAATATGCAGAGTATGGCCATGGCGCTGTTTGAAACTGGTATGGCCTGGTTTTGGACTCAGAACAGACTGCGCAAGCGCTTTAACATCGAAGGGCTGGAGCATCTCCAACGGGAGGATGAACAGGGCACAGTGTTGATGGCCATGCACTTTTCAACTCTGGAGATCGGTGCCGCCTTCCTGAACTTAAGCACCATTGTGGACGGCATGTATCGTCCCCACAAGAATCCGGTGTACGACTATGTGCAGCGCCGCGGCCGCGAGCGCCACAACCCCAACTGTGAAGTGCTAACCCGCGACGATGTGCGCGGTATGCTGCGTCGACTCAAGCGCGGCCGCGCGGTGTGGTATGCCCCCGACCAGGACTACGGACGCAAACAAAGCGTGTTTGCCCCTTTCTTTGGTATTGAGGCCGCATCAGTTACCGCCACCGCTCGCTTTGCCACCATAGCAAAAGCCAAAGTTGTACCTTTCGTACAAACACGATTGGACAATGGCCACTATCAAGTCACCATCTACCCACCTCTGGAAGATTTTCCAAACGGGGACGAGCGCGACAATGCCTCGGCGATCAATCGTTTTATCGAAGAGCGAATACTGGAGCAACCGGAACAATATATGTGGGTGCACCGACGCTTTAAAACGCGCCCGACAGGCCAGCCTTCTCTGTATAAATGAGGAACGGGGCAGAAAGCTAAACCGGAAGGAGCCGCAGGCCTTCGGACGAAACGGGTTAGGGCCTTCTAGGAGGTTAATTGAGACAATCTAAAATCCGGCCAAGAATTGTTGAGACATTTGTGTATCAACAACAATCGTTAAGCCCCCTTGCAGGCGTTTCTTTTGCCCCAGCCAGCCCCTACAATGCCGACACACGTCAGGCTCCACCGGAAACAACGATATGCCACACCCGACTATTGGACTGGCCCTGGGCAGCGGATCTTCTCGCGGCTGGGCACACATCGGCGTCATTCAAGCGCTGGCAAAATTGGGCATCGAACCCGCCATCGTCTGCGGCACTTCTATTGGTGCAGTTGTCGGCGCCTCCTACGTCGCTGGCAATATGGGTAAGCTGGAACAGTGGGCATGCGCTCTGAGTAAGGGCGAAACCTCCAGTTTTTTTGAATTCGCCACATCCTTTACGGGTTTCGTTAATAAGGAGCGCTTTGACCGATTTCTAACCAACAATGTGACTGAGGCAGAGCGCGCCATTGAAGAATTTCCGAAACGCTATGCCGCCGTGGCCACCAATCTCAAAAACGGTCGCGAAGTGTGGTTGAACAAGGGCCCTGTACACAAAGCCATCTGGGCTTCAGCGGCGTTGCCGGGGCTGTTTCCCGCAGTTAATCACGATGGTCACTGGCTGGTGGATGGCGGACTGGTCAATCCGGTACCCGTATCCGTATGCCGCGCTCTGGGCGCCGATGTGGTAATCGCGGTCAACCTCAACGGCGACCTTGTGGGCCGTCACTTTGAAAAAACCCAGCCGACACCGAAGCCGCCTAAAACCAAAGACAACTCCTTTACCGGTTTTATTCGCGAGTACACTGAGGCGCTATTCAGTAGCGATGACGACGCCGACCAACCCCCGAATATTTTTGACGCCATTGCCGGCTCCATCAATATCGTTCAGGACCGCATTACTCGCAGCCGTTTGGCGGGAGATCCACCGGATGTTCTACTGTCACCCAAGCTCGCTCATATTGGTCTGTTGGAATTCCACCGCGCCGGCGAGGCCATTCTGGAAGGCAGTAACAGCGTAATGCGCATGGAAGAGGAAATTCTCCACGTCTTTGACAAGGTTTTCTAAGCACCGACGCCAAAACATACATTACGCGTTTCTAACAGAGCGTATTGACTGGCAACTCTGATAACCTAAAAAACAAAAGCAGGATCGGGCATCATGACGCTGCACAGCGATAACGTCGAAATCAAACCCTTGGTGGATATTCCCGTAATATCCAACCGCCGGATAGGCCACTATCAGGGCACCGGCAAGTCTCTGGGAAAACTCTACACCCTCGTACACGAAGGCCCCTACGAAACCCTGGGCATAAGCTATAACAAGCTGGTCGAGAAAGTCGAGTCGGACGGCAAGCCTGGTGTAAGTCCTTCTCGTGAGATCTATCACAAGTGCACGGGCATGCTGCTCAAAAGCAACCCAAAAAAATACCGAATCGAAATCCAGATTCCCGTCGAATAAATCACCCTGTGTAACCCCTATGCCTTCCCTATTGGAAATCAGAAACGCCACGGTCTTCCGTGGCGACCACCGCGTATTTGAAAACCTCAACCTGAACATCGAGCAAGGTGAAAACGTCGCCATCCTCGGTCCCAATGGCGCGGGTAAATCCACTCTACTGAAACTGTTGACCCGGGAACTCTACCCGGTGGATACCCCGGGCACCTGGGTAAAGATTTTTGGCAGCGATACCGTCAACGTACAACATCTGCGAGAGAGAATCGGTTGGGTGTCCTACGATTTTCAAACACAGTACCTGCCGATCACTACCGGACTGGATGTAGTGATCTCCGGTTTGTTGGGTACCATTGGCAACCTTTACCAATACGATGTGACCGAGCAGCAGCGGCAACTGGCGCTCGACACCCTGCAAAAATTGCGACTGCTGCCCCTGCACGATCGAATGTTTCACCATCTTTCCAGCGGTCAGCAAAGGCGACTTCTGCTGGCACGTGCACTGATTCATCAGCCGCAGACCCTGATTCTTGATGAGCCCACCAGCAGTCTCGACATACAGGGCTCGTTTCAACTTCTCCGGGACATGCGTCATCTGATTACCCAAGGCACTTCTGTGGTACTCGCCACCCACCACATCCACGAGGTCATACCGGAAATCGAGCGGGTAGTATTCGTTCGCGATGGCAAAATCATAGCTGATGGCCCAAAGCAGGAACTGTTCACCGAAGATCAGCTCAGCGATCTCTACCAAACACCACTGCGCCTGATCGATGACGCGGGTCACTATCAAGTCCTGCCAAGCTCACAGTCTCTTCAGTAACGTTCACGATAATGCCAATGAGTGATTTTGCCGATGTGCGCCCGGCAGGCACTTGTTATGCTGTGCACACCATTAGGGAGAGAGTCATGTTTGATAATAAAAAATACTTTTTTGACGACCTGGAAATTGGCCAGACCTTCGATATGGGCGGCGCCGTTCTGTCCAAAGAAAAAATCATCGAGTTTGCCAAAGAATACGATCCACAAATTTTTCACCTGGACGAAGAAGTAGGGACTGCAATTCTCGGCGGCCTGGCCGCCAGCGGCTGGCAAACAGCAGCCCTGTGCCAGCGCATGCTGGTGGATCATTTTCTCGACGACGTCGCCTGCATGGCCAGCCCTGGAGTAGAGAACCTGAACTTTGTGCGCCCGGTCTTTGCCGACGATCCACTCACGGGCACTACCACTATTGCGGAAAAGCGACTGTCCAAGAGCAACCCGTCCAAAGGACTGGTGAAGCTCAAGGGTGAAGTCAAAAACTCCAAAGGCGAAGTGGTACTGAGTATGATCGGACTGATTCTGGTGGCGGTACGGCCGGAAGCCTAAGCTTTAATCGCCATTTGGGCACCCGCCCGAATGGCGACGGCTCACAGAGTCTTGATAAAGATCTTTGAATTGCGCTGGAAATTGTAGAGCGACTTTTTGCTCTCGGGCAAAGTATTGAGATCAGCAGCAACAAACCCCTGCTCCAAAAACCAGTGCGCGGTTTGGGTAGTCAACACAAAAACCTTTGCGACACCCTGAGTTAGCGCTTGCCGCTCCATTGCCTGCAATAACAAAGCTGCGCGGCCGCCTTTGCGATAGTCGGGGTGGGTCGCCACACAGGCCAACTCCGCCATATCAGTGTCGTGGGGATAGAGCGCGGCGCAGGCGACAATGGTGCCGTCCATTTCCATCACCGTGAAGCGTTCAATTTCGCTTTCCAACAATTCCCGCGAACGCCGTACCAACACGCCTTGCTGTTCCAGCGGGACAATTAATTCAAGAATACCACCGACGTCATCGATGGTCGCACCGCGAACGCTCTCGTAGGTATCGCTGTGGACCAACGTGCCTGAGCCCTCACGGGTAAACAGCTCTTGCAACAGGGCGCCATCCTTGCGATAGCTGATCATCTGGCCTCTCGGAATTCCGAATTGGCAAGCACTGTAACAGGCCTGCAGAGACTGGGAATGATCATTGTCGGCTTCGAGCTTTTCCAGCTCGCAAGCGCACTCGGCCAGAGTCAATTGCCGCAGCAACTGCCCCTGCTGATCTCGAAATCCGTCTTCGGAGGTGTAGGCAATCAATTTGTCCGCCTGCAACGCCTTGGCAATTTCAGTGGCCACATCGGCGAAAGACAAATTGAAAACTTCTCCGGTGGGCGAATAGCCCAGAGGTGAGACCAGCGCAATGGCCTGGTTATCCAAAGCCGTCGCCAACAGCTGATTATCGATTTTGCGCACCTTGCCGGTGTGCTGCAAATCCACGCCATTTACCACTCCCCAGGGCTTGGCGGTTACATAGTTGCCAGACAACGCCTGGATACTGGCACCGTGCATGGGGGAGTTGGGCAAGCCTGTAGAGAGCGCGGCCTCAATTTGGCAGCGTGCTCCGGTAATGGCCTGCACAATGGCTTGTAGGTGCTGCTGATCCGTGACTCTCAGAGACTGTTGAAAGTCAGACTCGATGGCCTGCTGCGCCAAGCGCGCATCGATTTGCGGGCGGGCACCATGAACCAGCACCAACTTGATTCCCAAGCTGTGCAACAGTGCAATGTCGTGAATAATATTGGCAAAGTTATCGTCCTGCAGCGCCGCACCCGGCAGCATAATGACGAACGTCCGCCCCCGGTGCGCGTTGATATAAGGCGACGACTGACGAAACCACTTCACGTAGTCCTGGCTATTGGCGCTCAAGATCTTCCCCAAGAAATCAATAAAATCGGTACCCGCAAGCTTAAGCCAAAACCATCACAGGCAAAACTTCTGGATCATTTGTTTTAACACGTCCACCGCCGGCTTGATCTGATCCAGCGGGATAAATTCGTCCGGCTGGTGGGCCTGATCAATGGAGCCAGGGCCCATGACTATAGTCTCCATGCCCAGTCGCTGCAGAAAAGGAGCCTCGGTGGCAAATGCCACGCACTCGGTTGAATGTCCCGTTAAGCGCTCCGCAGTTTTTACCAATTCCGAATCGGCGCTCTGCTCAAAAGCCGGGACACCGCCAAACAGGGTTTTACGCTGAACCACGATATTGTTTTCGCGGGCCACTACCTGCAATTTTTCATCGATCTGCTGACGCAATTCATCGTTGTCCATGCCCGGCAGAGCACGCAAATCAAACTGCAGTTCGCAGTGCCCGCAGATGCGGTTGGGATTATCACCACCGTGAATACAGCCGAGATTCAGGGTCGGCGCAGGCACCGTAAACAATGGGTTTTGATACTGTTGCTGCAGGGATTGCCGAAAGCTCATCAATTCCTGGATTACTCGGTGCATGGACTCCAGTGCGTTATTACCCAGCGATGGATCCGACGAATGTCCCGAGTGCCCCTCAATCTGCACAGCCTCCATCATCATGCCCTTGTGCATGCGAATGGGGCGCAGTCCGGTGGGTTCACCAATGACCGCATAGCGGGCTTTGGGGTAGCCAGCCTCGGCCAATGCTCGGGCGCCACTCATGGTGCTTTCTTCATCTGCAGTGGCGAGAATAATCAACGGCTGTTGCAATGGCGTATTCTCAAACGCCCGCGCCGCTTCGATGGCCACCGGAAAGAAGCCTTTCATATCGGTGGCACCGAGGCCGTACCAGCGGTTGTCGCGCTCACTCAGCTTGAATGGGTCGGACTGCCACAGTTGATCGTCGTAGGGAACGGTATCGGTATGCCCGGCCAGCACCAGACCGCCAGGGCCACTGCCCAGCGTTGCCACCAGATTAAATTTCTTGTCATTGCCCGGTACCGGCAAAATTTCGACGCAGAAGTTCAAATCCCTGAGCCATTGCGCCAAAAGCACGATCACCGGTTCATTGGTCATGTCCCAGCGCGCACTGTGGCTACTCACCGAAGGGGCTGATACAAGCTGTTGCAACTGACTTTTGAGATCCGGGATCGACATCGCTGGTGCCTATTTCATAACTTCATTACTAATCTATAAATTCGCTGGGGGCCCACTCGTATTTGGTATCGAAAATACGGTCAAGCGTGCCATTGTCGCGCAGGGTTTGCAGCGCCCGCTCGTACACAGGAATCAAATCCAGTCGCGATGAGTGCTTCGATGCGTAGAGGCTGCCAGTGGCACCCGCCAGGACAAATACTTTCGACAGGCGCTTGGCCCCGACATCCATTTTTTGCATTGCCCAAAACAGCGCCTGGTCCGTTCCCACCATGACATCAACTCGATCACGCAGCAACATGGCAAGCCCCTGCTCCATATTCGATACCTGAATGCGCTTAAAATGGGTCGCCTCATCAAACGCGGCGCCGTACTTTGAACCGCGAATAAGCCCCACTTTTTTTCCCTGCAATTCATCCAAAGACTTCATCTGCGGACTACCCGTGCGGGCAACAACAATCATGCTGGTATCCACAATATGGCCAATGCGAATTGCTGCTTGCTTGGAAAACTCGCTGTCAAACAGAATGGCAAAATCCACGTGACCGCTATGTAGAGAGTGCACCACACGCGGATAGGGTTGCAGCTCATTGGCAATGGGAATACCTGTCTGCTGTTCCAGCGCTTCCACGAAAGAAACCAACAACCCCTGATTAGTACCAGCTGCACGTATGCCCCATGGTTTGACCGACGTGGTGGCAAAATGAACGGGCTCAACGGACAGCAAACCTTCAGACGAATGCCCCGAAGAGCGTTCATCTGCCGCCAACGGGCGTGCCAGTACTGCAAAAAACATTAACAGGACTGCCGCCATCAAGCGTTTATTTGTTCCGTACGACTGCAACATACCGTGTCTGAGTTTGGCCTTTGATTGTTATAGAAATAAGCCCGACAGCCGAGCTGTCGAATGACAACGTCAATAGTCATCACAGAAGATAAGGAATCTATTATCAACAATGCTGGATGTGGTGCCAATAGCGGGAATCGCCACAATCGAGCGCAAAGGCGAAGCTCACAGCAATAGCGCCTCAAAAAGCGGCACAAAAAAAGGCCCTTCGAAAAGCACTGCTGTCCCACAGTTTGGGATAGCACATGAAAAAGCCTGAGTTCCATTGGTAAACTGTTGTTACCACACAGCAGCAATATCAAGGGACTCAGGCTT
>JALUYN010000483.1 GCA_027012915.1 Cellvibrionaceae bacterium | reverse complement strand
TGCACTTCCAACGCTTGGTTGAGCGTTTGAATACGTGCAGTTTGTCGATACCGAGCCACTCCATATCTGCAGCGCCGGCACCCAGGTGGTCCATTAAAACCTGATCAGCATTCTCCGGGGTCTCGGCTTGCGGGCACAGCCAGATAAAACCGAAGCGTTCGGTACAGGGAATTTCTTTTAATCCCATCGTGCTCTTGTCGACATTGGGAAAGCCCTCGCCGCCGTCGGGTATGATCAGCAGATCACCTTTGGTGCTGTAGCTCCAGGCATGATACGGACAGGTGAGGCGCTTGCTGCAGCCGCTGTCTTCGTTGACTACCTTGGCTCCGCGGTGGCGGCAGGCGTTAAAGAAGGCGTGGACTTTGCCAGCGTCATCGCGGGTGAATACCACGTTACCCAAATGGGTGCTCATCGCTCTGAAGCTATTGGAGCCAGGCAGTTCACTGGCGTGCAGATAGGCGATGGGTTGGGTCTTGAAGATTGATTTCATCTCGAGATCGAAACGTTCGGGATCGGTATAGCGCTCGACGGATGAATGACTTTCTTCCTCTCCCAGTGTGGTTGTTCTTGGGGCGCTGTTGTCTTTAGCGCGCTGTATCAGCGCCAGTTCTTCTTCGCGGTTCATAGTTAAAACACTCCTGCTCAAGGGTATCTGTTTCCAGTGATAGAAATCTTACCGACCGGTAGGTAGGTGATCAATTGACGTTTTGTGTTTTTCGAAGGCGCTTTTGGGATAAATAATTCTCCAGCGACCTTTTATGGTGCAAAAACGATAAATAAAAATAATTTCATGAGTTTGAATTTTTATTCTGATGTTTCGAAGTGGTGCATTGATTCTCTTCAAGGCCCCGTGAATTGCGGTACTTAGATCTTTATGGGCGATCAAAATCGGGTTGTGTCGCAGCTTTTACAAAGATTGGCACAAAGCCTGCTCTGGTTTGTTTATGGGTAAACACTAATGCGGCCGCCCAGCCGTTTTGACAGGAGCCAAGTCATGGACTCAAAACAAGTATCAGATCTGATGAATCGTCGCCCCTTAACCATTGCTCCGGATATCGGGGTGATCGTCGCCATGCGCCAACTACTGCAAAAGCAGGTGTCGGCAGCGGCCGTGGTTGATTCAAGTGGTGCCCTGGTCGGGGTCATTTCAGAAGCCGACTGCCTGAAAGGCACATTGATGGGAGGTTACTTCGAAGAGGTGGGCGAGCTGGTCGCCGAGCGCATGACCAAAGAGGTGTGTACGGTTGCGCCGGATACCAATCTGGTGGATGCTGCGGAGTTGATGCTACGCAACAAGCGTCGAGTGCTGCCCGTTGTTGATAATGGTCGAGTGGTTGGCGCACTGTCGCGCTCTGCGGTGATCGCCACCATCATTGAGACTATGGACACTGCAGCCTACGCTTGAGGGCTGCTCGATACTACTCAGAAAGGTAAAGGGCGCAGCAAGTTTGCGGGCATGTTTCTCATGAAATGGGGATTTGACAAACTTGCTGTCGCTCTTGTCACAAAAGCACTATGAGCCTTCTTCGCTAGATAGCTTGTCCAGCGTGCGCAGCTCAAAGTCACTGGCATCGTGGCGCTCATGAAGCTGTGAGGACGGCTCTCCCCAAAAACGATTCACTTTTATACCACGTTTTGCGGCGGGTCGAGTGACGATCTGGTTTTGCCAGCGCTGCAGGTTTTTATAACTTTGCACGTCCAGAAAC
>JALUYN010000482.1 GCA_027012915.1 Cellvibrionaceae bacterium | reverse complement strand
TCAATCAACCGGGGCGGTCAGCGGAGCGCTTGCCGGCACCAATGGGCATTCGATCGCCCGCAGCACGGATTACAACAGCATGGAGTCGTTCTCGCCGGCCGGCGGACGGGGTCAGGGAGCGACACCTTCGAACACCCAAACCAATGTGAACAAGCATGATTACAAAGGTCAGCGAGAAGACTCAACTGGGGGTGATGGTGTGGTTGGCGCAACTAGTGATGCTCCAGATTCCAGCACATCGGAGCAACGCAAAAACTTTCAGAAAAATATAAATGCTCTTGAGAAGAGCGACAAGCTTAGTAGAAACAATCATTACAAAACCCGCGATAAAGCGGCAATAGCTGTGCTGAGAGTGGTTGTACCGCTATCGCATAAATACGGCTATGAAGTGGCTGGAAACATATACCATGGCAAATCCGGTTGGCATTATACTTTGCCGAAGATTGGAGGTCCAACCAGTTCATCTCCATACTCGCATTGGGCAGGCTACCACACGCATCCTGATGGGGGGCTGATTTTCTCAGATGTCCTGGATTCTGCGAACGAGCGGTGGTCAAGTATGGCAAATGATGCAGTGTGGGTGTTTATAACTAAGCAGGCCCTGTATCTCGGTGTTGAGTTGCCAAATGGTGATGTTGGGATAGCAGTCTGCAAGCCAGGAGATTGTTCTGCAACACAACCAAGTGGAGATACAGGAGAGGTGATTCAGCAATGAAGAGAGGTTTTGTTGCACTGATACTACTATGCGTAGCTGCGTTGTCTTCGTATACTTTTGCGCAAGTAAATCCAGTGCATGCTGATGAGCTGAAAGACCTAGGTAGCAGAGCTATTACATTATGCCTTGAGAAGATCAGCCAAGCGACTGATAATCCGCTTTCGGCAAAAGCAGATCGTGCAGATGTCTACATTCATGATGACTCGAAAGCGATTTCAGTGCAGTTTACCCACGGGGCACTAGGAACGTTTCTTAAACGTGACAAACATTATGCGTTGGTGATGGGGTGTGGAATATTGAGAAAGCCTTGGTTGAGGGTTGTGTTGCTTTTTCGGCCGCTTGGTGATCTTGTCTTTTATGCGCCAGGCGCAGATTACTTATATCTTGGAAAGGGAGTAAAAATCACTCATTCAGTGGAATTATGGTACGCGCGTTCAAATAACAAGTTTAATTTCATGAAGATGCAGAAATTTAGCTTTAAAAACTTACTTAGAAATAATCCAGAACTCTTTAAAAAGCCAAAATGTAATCTTAATTCTAAAGTGCCGCCGCCAGCAACACCGCCGTCTCCAGCATGGATCAAGAAGCACCCTGGTTGTATATTGCCAACACATCTATAGCAAAGGGGTCATAGCAAAGGGGTCAAGACTAGTAATATAAGGTTTATGGATCAAGCCAACAGAATACGCGTGAGAATAACCGCGGCGGGAGGCTCGATGTGAACGGCAGCGTGAGCATCAGAAGAACCCTGAGCCTGGCCGGTATCACGATCATCGACACCGGCGGGGCCCAGTCCCGGCGTCTCTACCCCATCACCGATCATCTGGGCAGCACCATTGCCATCGCCGACGGCACCGGGCACCTGGTGCAGGGCCTGGCCTATGCCGACTTCGGCCGGCGCTACAGCGCGGGCTGGGCGAGCCCCCTTACCACCGCGCAGGCGCTGGGCATCAACACCACCCTCAGCGACCGCGGCTACACCGGCCAGGAGAGCC
>JALUYN010000481.1 GCA_027012915.1 Cellvibrionaceae bacterium | reverse complement strand
TGGGGCGTGAGGCGCTGCGCTCAGACAGTCGAATCAGGCGCAAGGCCATTCTGGATGCCACCTTGCGCATTATTGGCCGCGACGGTATTCGCGCAGTGCGTCACCGCGCTGTGGCGGGTGAAGCGAACGTGCCCTTGGCCGCGACCACCTATTACTTCGAAGACATCAATACCCTTTTGCACGATGCTTTTGTGCACTACATCTTGGTCGATAAGGGACGTTCTGTCAGTTTGGAAGCACAAGCACAGCAGCTCTTTGACGAGTTTTTGAGTGAGGATTCAGAGTTTGAGGGCGGTACTGCTTGCCTGTGGCGTGAATTAGTCGCACTTCTAATGACTCATTTACGTTGCAGCCTCAAGGACAGTGCTGGCCGTAATATCGAAATGGCCTATCGTTATGAGGCTTTGCAGAACCCCCTTGTTGCAGTTCCCTTCAAATTATTGCACCAGGCGCAATTGGAAACCATAGCTCGCATGCTCGGCCAAGTCGGCGCTAAGCAGCCTCAGATTGAAGCGCGTATATTACTTTCTGCGCTGACAGGCATCGAGTACGATGCACAGCTCTATGGCGTTGAAGTCGCGCTGAGAATGGCAGAATCGATGTTGAATTCAATACTCCAGAGTGTGTCTTTGGCGGAGGCTGCAGTACAAGCTGAGGCCCAGTAATAGCGTCAATTCCAGCGCGGTGAGCAGTGCGCCGAGCCAGTAGGTTCCGAGCGTGTTGTCCAAGAGTCCCAGGTCGCGCATGGGGTGTATGGTCAGTGCGACGACGTACAGACTCCAGATCAGTGTAAAGCCGATGGCAATCGAATTACCTTGGTTGGCGCACAAATAGCCGGCAATCATCAGGATGCCGACACCAATGAGTTGCAGTTGCAGTGCTGGCAGGGCGATATGCGAGTATTCGGTAACCGACGCGGCAACAGGGATTATTCCGAAGAGCGCCAGCCCAATAATTGCCCAGTCAAAGCGTGGTAGGGTCTGCGATGTTTGAAGCAGCTGCCGGCTAAATTGTGCTGCCAGAGATACGCTGAATGCGGCTGCGATTACCTTGTACTTCCAGTGAAACCCTTCCACAAACACCAAAGCGGGAAGAAACCCCGTCGCCCCGCCCCAAGCAAAGGCGGAGCTCGCCACAAAGGCGGCGAATGTGGCCCAGTAACCCTGTTTAAAAACAAACAACAGTACCAGGGCGAGTAGAAATATGAGCCCGAGGTAGCCGACAAAACTCCCCAAAGCAAAAGCTTCACGATAACGAAAGTTGTCAAACTCATGGGCTTGCCAGATACGCATGTCCGGATAGAGTGCTGCGATATTCTGAAAGCCTATACGGGCGTAGAAGATGCGCGCTTCTCCCGGGGACATTGTTACCGGGAAATAGTAGCGACTGTGTTTTCCCGGATTGCCGCTGTAGCGCTGGTATATGGATCGTTGGCCGTGATGTTCCAATATCGGGTATTCAATGGCCCGGCTGTAGAGGTCGAGTTGCGGCAAGGCGTGATCGATGTACTCCAGTACCAGATGCTGTGTGGCCTCGGAGTCGTTGTGCAGGGTAAAGCGGGTCCAGGTTGGGTGTCGTGTTAGACCTTGACCAGCGTGTCGATTACGCGGCTGTTCGAAGTTGCCGAGTCGCCATTGGTGATCCATGTCGCGATAGGTCAATTGGCGCTTGGGGTCTAACAGTAGGTGAGAGTAGTCAATGGTGCGCAGGTAGCCGTAGTCTGAAGTGGAAACGTTCAGGGGGATTTGCGGCATCTGCTCTCCCAAGCATTGAAAGGATAACAGGTGCAGCAGTAAGCATAGGCATGAATGCGCAAAATACTTCAAATGAAGAGTTCTCCACAATGAGCTGGGGCCTGTTAACACTAACTCAACAATTGTAGTACAAACTCTCCGCGCTGATTCTGATTGGTTTGAGAAATGATACTGGCATTCAGCAGTATTTCATTGCGGGTTTTTTCCGCTATTTCTCTGGCAAAGTCCGCGCCCTCAATTCTGGAGTTGGACGCCTCGCTGTTGATTCGGCGCTCGGAAAGTTGTCCGGTTACTGCCTCGAGACGGTTGGCAACCGCGCCAAAATCACTGCGTACAGCATTGACGTTATCCAGGCTGTCATCGATGGCGGAAAGCGCCGCATTAGCGCCTTCAGTAGAGCTTAGGTCGATGTCGTTAAAGCCGCTGCTCTCCAATTGTTCCTGAAAATTGCGGGTTTCGATGGCAATTGTTTCACCGGCGTTGGAACCAACTTGCAGATTTAGCGACCGATCTTCAGACAGCAGGGCATTACCATTGAAGTTGCTGGTTTCGGTAACTCGGGTTATTTCGTCTTTGAGTTGTTGTGCCTCAGCATCAAGAGCGCGGCGATCAGAGTCATTGAGTGTGCCATTGCCGGCCTGTAGCGCAAGTTCTCGCAGTCGTTGTAGGCTGTCGGTGATCGAGCCAAGATCGCCCTCGGCGGTTTGAGCCAGGGAAATACCGTCAGAGGCGTTGCGTGTGGCTTGAGTAAAACCGCGAATCTCGGCATTAAATCCACTAGATATGGCCAGCCCCGCCGCGTCGTCGGCCGCCGAATTGACACGTTTAGCGGATGATAAGCGCTCCAGCGACTGATCCAGTCCCGCTTGAGAGGTGGCGATGCCAGGATTAACTCCGTAGCTGTTGATACCTGTGGGCATGATAAAACCTGCGTTAGCTCAGGGCCTTTATTGTAGGCTCATTTTCAGAGCGGGGTAACGATTTATAGGCTATATGGCCTGATGACTTATTAACCAATAGTTATTTCAACGCCGAATTTATACAAAAATGTGTGGCAATCAGAGGGCAATCGTAGACGCAGAACGGTTTTTCCGTAATATCGGATTACTTTTTTGTACGACAGGATGCTTTATGTTTTCTCCGATGCGCACCCCAAATCGCCTGAGGCGCTCGCTGGTCACTCTGCTGGGCGCAGTGACCTGCTCCGTGAGTCTCGCTGCTACTACGCCAGCGACTCCGGTTGCTGAGTTTGAACGTTATTGTCAGGACTCTCTGGAAACTATCGAGGGCCAAAAAAGCCGACTGGAAGCTCTATCGGCTCTGCCGGACCAAGCCAACTTTTTGCTGCCTCTGAATGAATTGCTGGTGACGCTGGCTGATGCGGCGAAGCGCTCAGGACTGTATGCGTCTGTATATCCGGATGAGACGATGCGTCAGGCCGCAGAAGCCTGTTCGAGGGAATTGGACAAGCTCAGCACCGCCATAAGCTTGTCGCCGGTGTTGTACGAAATCCTGGCTCTGGTCGATCAGTCCAAACTGGATGAGGAAACGCTTTATTTTGTAGAAGTGCTGTTGCGGGATTTCCGCTTGGCCGGTGTTGCTCTGGAAGAAGAGCAACGCGATCAGGTGAAAGTTCTGCAGGAACAAATAACCAAGACAGGGCAGGACTTCAGTCGCACTCTGCGTGAGGATGTGCGTTACCTGGAACTTAACTCAGTAGAACAGCTGCGCGGCTTGCCCGAGGACTATATCGCCACTCACCAGCCTGATGATAAAGGCGTGATTCATATCAGTACTCGCTACCCCGATTATATTCCCTTTGTCACCTACGCTGCCGATGACGCGTTGCGCCGGCAGATGTTTGTGGTTGGGCGCAATCGCGCATTTCCGGAAAATCGCGACAACCTGCGGCAGTTGATTGGGCAGCGTCATCAGTTGGCTTCCCTGCTGGGTTATCAGTCCTATGCCGATTGGGTGACTGCCGACAAGATGATTGGTAACAGCGAGAATGCAGCGAAGTTCATCGAAAAGGTCAGTGCTGCCGCGCAGCCGGTTATGGAGCAGGATCTACATCGCCTCTTGCAGCGCCTACAGCAGGAGCAACCTGATGCCGAGCAGGTGCAGCGTTGGCAGCTGAGTTATCTGCAGGACAAAATTAAAACCGAACAATATCAAGTGGACGCCAAGTCTCTGCGCAATTATTTCGCCTATGGGCGAGTTAAGCAGGGTGTGTTTGATCTGGTGGAGCGTTTGTTTCAGGTTCAGTTTAAACCCTGGGAAACTGATGTCTGGCACTCCAGTGTCGAGGCGTGGGAAATGTGGGACGGCGACAATCTGATCGGGCGCTTTTATCTCGACATGCATCCGCGTGAAGGCAAGTATCAACACGCGGCGATGTTTCCAACGGTGTCCGGCATAGCAGATGTGCAGGTCCCTGCTGCAACCTTGGTTTGTAACTTTCCCGGAGAGGGTGATCCACTGGAAAAAATGGAGTTCGGCCAAGTGGAGACCTTCCTGCATGAGTTTGGCCATCTTTTGCACGAGCTTTTTGCCGGACACAACCGCTGGATGACTCAAGCGGGAATTGCCACCGAGTGGGACTTTGTAGAGGCGCCGTCGCAAATGCTCGAAGAGTGGGTTTACGACAAGTCCACGCTGCAAAGTTTGGCTGTAAACGACGCTGGCGAAGTCCTGCCTGACGAGATCGTCGAAAAATTGAAAGCTGCACGCAACTTTAATCGCGGCGTCTCCACTCGTATTCAGATGTTCTATGCCGCGCTGTCGTTGAACTACTACCGCAAAAATCCGGACAGCTACGATTTGGATGAATTGATGCTGCAGTTGGAGAAGCAGTATTCACCAGTCCCTCCCGTTGAAGATACCCACTTTTACGCCAATTTTGGCCATCTCAATGGCTATTCCGCTATCTACTACACCTATATGTGGTCGCAAGTTATTGCGCTGGATATGTTCAGTCGTTTTGAAGAAGAAGGGCTGCTCAATGTCGAGACTGCCAGGGATTATCGCGACAAGGTGTTGGCGGCAGGGGGGCGCAAACCTGCGGCGCAGTTGGTAAAAGATTTCCTCGGTCGCGAGTACAGCTTCGACAGCTTTGCTCGACGCCTTAATCAAGCAAATGAGTGACGAGTTTCACTAGGAGAATGTTATGTCTGTCAGCAATATCAAATTAATCGGTGAAGATAAGGTCGAAGCCGAGGGCTATATGCCGGATTCCGAAAAGGTCCTTGCGGGCAATCCGGCGCAACTAATTTGGCATTGCTACGACAACAAAGACGAAACCTTCGGCGCTGGCATTTGGCAGGGAGAGCCAGGATCGCACAAGGTCAACTACACCGAGGAAGAGGTGTGCTTTCTATTACAGGGTAAGGTGATTGTTCACGATAACGAGGGTGGTGCTATCACTTTAAATAAAGGCGATATGTTCGCTATTCCTGCGGGCTTCTCCGGTGTGTGGGAAACAGTGGAAACGGCTAAGAAACTCTACGTGGTATACGAAAAATAATGGAATGGGCGCAGAGTATCGGAGGGGTTAAGTGTCGGAGGAGTTGAGTTACTCCGACACCTCGATGCTACTGCGGCCCGCTCTGGTTACATCTTTTCCATAGTCTCAATGCCCAGAAGATCCAGGCCGGTTTTCAAGGTTTGTGCTGTCGCTTCAGCTATTGCCAATCGGCTCAGACGCACGTCGTCGGCGACGTCGTCTTTAAGAATGGGGCAAGCTTCATAGAAACGCATAAACAGGCTGGCCACATCATACAAGTAGTTGCACAGCATGTGCGGATAAGCTTCGCGCGCTACCTGTCCCAGAGTTTCGTCAAATTGCAACAGCTTCAGAGCCAGAGCTTTTTCCTCATCGGTTTCGATGCTCACTTTTTCCAAGGTGCTGGCATCGACGTTGGCTTTGCGGAAGATACTGCGAATACGCGCGTAGGCATACTGCAGGTAGGGAGCGGTATTTCCTTCGAAGCTGAGCATTGAGTCCCAGCTGAAAATGTAATCATTGGTGCGTGTCTTGGACAGGTCTGCGTACTTCACCGCGCCAATGCCCACTTTGCGCGCCACTTCTGTGCGCTCATCCTCGTTGAGATCTGGGTCTTTACTGTCGATCAGGGCGCGGGCACGTTCAACGGCTTCTTCCAGTAGTTCCGCCAGTTTTACCGTGCCGCCACTGCGGGTTTTGAAAGGCTTACCGTCTTCTCCCATCATGGTGCCAAACGCATGGTGCTCCAGGCTGATGGCCTTGCCCACATAGCCGGCTTTCTTTGCCACGGTAAAAACTTGCTTCATATGCAACGACTGGCGGGCATCAATAAAGTAGAGCACGCGGTCGGCGTTGAGGTTGTCGGCGCGATAGCGCAGTGCCGCCAGGTCGCTGGTGGCGTAGAGGTAGCCGCCGCCTTGCTTCTGAATAATTACCGGGCTGGGATTGCCCTCCTTGTCGGCCAGCTCTTCGAGAAACACCACTTGGGCACCCTGGTCTTCAACAGCCAGTCCCTGTTGCTGCAGATCGCTAACAATTCCGGGCAAGGCGTCGTTGTATGCGCTCTCGCCGCGAACGCTGTCGGCATCCAAGGTGACATTGAGTTGCTGGTAAATTTCTTCGCTGTGTTGCAGTGAGACCTGTTTGAACTTGTCCCAGAGTTTGAGAATGCGCTCGTCACCGGATTGCAGTTTCACGACGTAGTCGCGGGCGCGATTGGCAAAGTCTTCGTCGTCGTCAAAGTGTTTCTTTGACTGCTGGTAGAACACCTCCAGATCTTTCAGGGCAAATTCAGCATCTTCGCTGGCTTGCATTTGCTCTTCGAGTTCCGCGATCAGCATACCGAACTGAGTGCCCCAGTCGCCTACATGGTTTTGGCGAATAACATTGTGCCCCTGAAATTCCAGAGCTCGAACCAGGGCGTCGCCAATAATGGTGGAGCGCAAGTGTCCCACGTGCATTTCTTTGGCCAGGTTGGGTGAGGAGTAATCCACAACGATGGTCTGCTCGCCGTTGGCCGCAACGCCCAACTGTGGGTCGTTTAGGTTGGCTGCCAGAGCTTCACCCAACCACTGATTGTTCAGGTGGATGTTGATAAAGCCCGGGCCTGCGATTTCCAGCTTGTCAGCGATGCCATCCAGGTCTAGCTGCTCAACGATTTTCTGTGCCAGCTCGCGAGGATTGGTTTTCATTGCTTTGGCCGCGGCCATGGCACCGTTGGCTTGGTAATCGCCAAAGCCCGCTTTTTTGGCGGGGGCCAAGTGAGCGCTGAATTCTCCGGGGATGCCGGCTTGCGTCATGGCGTGTTGCACTTTCTGGTTGAGTAATTCGCGAATGTTCATGGCACAGGTATCTATAATCTGGGGAAACTTAAAAGAAGCCGGATTGTAACGGCCGCGAGGCCAGATGCAAGCGGGGCGAAACCAAGCCCGGTTAAACCAGGCGAGATGAAGCAAAGTATAGGTGTTCAGTCTTGTTTGCGAGTGCGTCCAAGAAAGTAAGCGGGAATGACGCCAATGCCCACCACTATGCCCATAAATAGAAAAGTGTCCTGAAATCCCAGACTCATGGCTTGGCGGTAGAGCTCCTTCTGCATAATCCAGGCGGCCAGCGGTTGCTGGCTGGCCATGTCTACGCCGCTTTGGTGCAGCTCGGGGATCAGTTGGGCGATCATGGTTTGGGTTTGTACATTCTCTTCGTTCTGGGAATTGTTAATGTACTCCATATGTGCGCTAGTGCTGCGATCCAGAGTGACCGATGTCAGGTTAACCCCCACCGCACCTCCCAACTGGCGCACAAAATTAATGGTGCCGGAGGCCTGGGTGAGCAAAACCGTGGGTAGGGATATCAACGCGGCTTTGCTCATGGAGGGCATTATTGCTGACATGCCAATGCGGCTGATGATCAGCCACCAGCAAATGGTCCAGAAAGGAGTAAAGCGGTCGGCCATTACCATAACGGCGGTACCGTAGGCCATCAAAAGCATACCCAGAACAACCATCCAGTTGGTGGGCAGCTTGTCGCTGAGCAGCCCCGCAATAGGGAAGGTGATGGTCAGTACAATACCCGCCGGGAGCATGGCCAGTCCCGCTTCTGTGGGAGTAATGCCCTGAATCGTTTGCAAAAACAGGGGTACGGCATACATGCCGCCGAACATGCCGACGCCAAACAGCACTGAGACGATCGAGGCATAGGCAAAGTCCCGGTTGGCGAACAGGCGCAGGTTGAGTAGCGGGTCTTTGGATACCAGTTGCTGGCTGATGAACGCAAAGGCGGCAAAGCCACCAGCGCCAAGACAAAATATGACAAAGTCCGAGTTCCAGCCGTAGCGCTGCCCGTTACTCAGGCCAACCAATATCAGGGTGGTGGCGATGCTGAGCCACAGCACGCTTTTGATATCAAGTCGGCTCTGGTTGTCCGGGTCGACATGGCCAGGCAAGTACCAGAGCGTCATGGGCAGGCTCAACAGGGCCAGAGGCAGGGGCAGATAGAAGACCGAGCGCCAGCCCAAGGCATCTACAGCTAAGCCGCCGAGATAGGGGCCGATGGCCGGACCCAGCACGGCCATCACTCCGAAAATCGCCATGCCAATGCCCTGTTTTTCCGGAGGGAAGATGCGGGTCATCACATACATGGCAATGGGCATGTAAAAGCCATAGGCCAGGCCCTGAATTACTCGAGCGAGAATCAGTACTTCGTTATTGGGGCTGACCGTGGCGACCATGGAGCCGGCGATAAAGGCCAGTGATGGAAAGAAAAATGCGTTTTGCACGCCGAAGCGATTAATGACCCAGCTGCTCACCAACATACTGATGGTGGAGCTGGCCAGAAAGCCGGTAGACAGCCACTGGGCGTCACTTTGATCGACTCCAAAAGCGCCCATGATATCCGGGATGGCCACATTGATAATGGTGGACATCAGCAGAGCCACAAAGGTGCCAGAGCCTACGGCGGCAATGGCCAGGGCGCGGTACTTGTCCCCGTATTTTTCCGCCAGCGATTCAAAGGTGTCGTCGCTGGCCTGGCGTCCCAGATTGCGAATGGCGTTTATCATTGCTGGTTGCTTAAGAGCGCGTATCGATATTCACTTCCACCATCATGCCCGGCTTTAACAGCCCCTCTACCTGATCAATGCTCAGCTTCACTCGGAGGCGCTGGGTGATCTTGGTGAAGTTGCCGCTGGGGTTCGGGTTGGGCAGCAAGGCAAATTCGCTGGTGGTGGCGTTGTCGATGCTGGTGACGGTGGCTTGGAAATCTCGGTCTGGGAAGGCGTCTATCAGCACTTTGGCTTTCATGCCGGGGGCGATGTGGCGCAGCTGTGTTTCTTTGATGTTGGCGTTGATCCAGATCTTGTCGGGGTTGTGCAGCATTACCAAGCGTCGCCCCGGGGAGATGTATTCCTGCGCATGGCCGAAGGTCTTGTCGATGACGGCATCAATGGGGCTGCGGATTTGGCGGTCTTCCACTTCCAGTGCCAGTTGTTGCTTCTTGACTTTAAGGCGCTCGATATCCTGTTCCATGATGGCAATACGGGCGTCCAGAAGTTCTACCGTCATCATTTGCGCTTTGGCCTTGCGAAGCTCGGCGGTTTGTTGTGACAGGGCGGATTTGGCCTGGTCCCAGCTTTCTTTGGCCTGTTTGTAGCGCAGTTCGTCTTCCTCCCAGCGGCGCTTCGAGACAAGCTGTTTTTTCAACAGAGTGTTGGAGCGGGAGTAGTTGCTCTCTGCCAGTTTCAAGGCCGACTGGGCTTTGTTGGCATTGGATTTTGCGCTGTTGAGACGCTCTTTTTGGGAGTCCAGGCGACTGATTTGTTCTTCGCTGACCATAGCGCGTTCGGTGTTAGCTCGTTCGATTTCTGCACGGCGAGTGCTGATTTGCAGGTCGATTTCCTGTTGTGCCAGGCGCGCGGTGCGATCATCAATTTGAACCAGTACATCGCCGGCTTTGACTTTCTGGCCGCCACCTACGGCAAACTTCTCAATCCAGCCCGAGCGGTTGGAACTGATAACAACTACGTCACTGGCAATGCGCGCGTCGTTGATGCTTACAGTGTGGCTGCGCACGTACGCCCAGTAGCCGGCGACCAGTGCGATTACGATAAGGCTGAACCAGCGCAGGTTTTCCTTGCTCAACTGGTGTTCGCCATCCACTTGCTTGAACAGGAATGGAAGTATCTTTCTCAGGCGGTGTTGTTGCTCGGTCATGGTTACTTACCTTGGCTGGCGGCAATCATTGGTTGCGCTGCTGGCGCAGATTGTTGAGATTGCAGCGCATGACTTTAAGAATTCGGG
>JALUYN010000480.1 GCA_027012915.1 Cellvibrionaceae bacterium | reverse complement strand
CTTACTGTTGCCAATACTATTAAAAAATTTAGAGGTGATGGTGCACAGGTTCTTGCCTTTCGAGTCGATCGTTTTCTTGAGATTAAAAACCCAGCAATTTTAGGCGATGAGTTGATTGGGGTTGAAGACAACCCTCTTATTGTCCTTGCCTCATTTTCTCAAAGTGAAACCCCGCCCATACTTGTCATTGATCAACTTGATGCTGTGAGCGATGCATCGGGCAGGCGTGGAGCTGCAAAGGATGTAGTACTGGAACTCCTTCGATCGAATGGAGTAGCCGGTTGGATAAAGGTTATTGTGGTGTGCAGGTCGTATGATTTGGATAACGATACCCGTTTCAAACGATTGCAAGAGCATAAAAGCTGTGAGCGTGCCACGCTGCCGCCTCTGTGCTGGGCTGAAGAAATTGCGCCCAGCCTAGAAGGCGCAGGCTATGACTTATCGCGATTGTCCGAGCAGCAGAAAAACATTCTCTCTGTACCAGTCAATTTCGCTACCTTCCTAAATTTAATAGGCGATGGAGAAGTGTTCCTGAACTTTTCCTCAGGGAATGAACTGGTCGCAGCACTTGTGGAGCGGGCAAACGCAGATATTCGAGGTGGTGGTGAGAGTTGGTCTGTTTGGGATGCATTAGGTGCTGTCGCAGAACGAATGAGCACAGACCAGTTACTTACCGCCCCAACTGCAATCCTAGACCCTTTTCGTAATGCCCGTGCTCTACTCTGTTCTGCCGGATTGCTTTCAGAAGATGGTGGTGCGCTACAGTTCGGCCATGAAAGTTATTTTGATTTCGTTTATGCGCGACGGTTTGCTGCTGGCGGAATGTCGCTCGGAGCATGGTTGTCAGGAAGTGAACAGCATCTTTTTCGCCGAACTCAAGTGCGCCAAATTCTTGATTACCTCAGAAGTCAGTCTCCAGATTCACCTGTTTACTTGAAAGCACTAAGTGATGCGCTACTTCGTCCAGAAACCCGGTATCTCGTAAAAGACGCAGTGGCCCGGTGGTTGGCTGGTGTTATTGATCCAACAAATGCAGAACTTGATATCGCGCTTGCCGCATCTGGTGAAGATGAAGTGTCAACACTCACCAGATTGATTGTTTTTGGTGAGGCATGGTTCCCGTTGCTTGAGGGCCGCGGTTTGATTGATAAATGGCTGACAAGCGAAATTGAAAATGTGCGGATTGTCGCCAGGGGCTTGATTGCAACAGCGTTAAAACTATACCCAGAAGAGTCAGCCAAGGCCATAAGGCGATATTGGTTGGCAAATAAAGACTCGCTCGACACAGTGCTCTGGTGCCTCAATTACCCTACACTTGGTGAAAATGCAGAACTAGTCTTCGGCCTTATGCTTGAGGTCATTGAGACCCTTACTCTTGAGCAAATAAAGGCCCAGGTGGGAGGTCACTCTGGACTTAGTGGTTGGTCAAAAAAACACACACGGTTCGGAACCCAACTTCTTGGGGCCGCACTGCGCCGCTGGATGGTTCTTAATCCTAATCAGGAGCCTTTCATAGGTGATGGCATGCGCGATGGAGAGACCGCGCACTGGGTTCAGGAAATGGCAGAAACCGATCCTGTAGCGTTTCTAAATGAGATCGGGCCTTTATTTGTAAAAGCCTTGGAACGAGTTGCGTCCGGGGTTACTGGCCAAGATGCACATTATGCTGACCGAATGTTCACACGTGAGTTCGGTGTTAGAGAACGGTGGGGA
>JALUYN010000479.1 GCA_027012915.1 Cellvibrionaceae bacterium | reverse complement strand
TGAGGCGCAAGTATCTGAGTAATCCCGTTGTTTTTTGAACGTCCCGATTCCGGTGAACTGGCGGTACTGGTTCATCTCGACTTTCCGCAAAGTACCGATCCCGATGATCCCCGCGAATTTGAAGAGTTGGTGTTATCCGCTGGCGGTGACCCGGTAGATTTTCTTCGGGGCAGTCGCGCCACTCCCAGTGCGCGTTTCTTTATCGGTACTGGCAAGCTCGAAGAGCTCAAGCAAAGTGTCGAATTGCACGAAGCTGAGCTTGTGATCTTTAATCACAATCTTTCGCCAAGTCAGGAGCGGAATCTGGAGGCGGAGTTAAACTGTCGAGTACTGGATCGCACCGGGCTAATTCTCGACATCTTCGCCCAGCGTGCGCGCACCCATGAAGGTAAACTGCAGGTGGAGCTGGCTCAGCTGCGTCATATGTCCACCCGCTTGATTCGTGGCTGGACTCACCTGGAGCGACAGAAGGGCGGTATCGGATTGCGTGGCCCAGGTGAAACCCAGTTAGAAACTGATCGGCGATTGCTACGCGGACGTATCAGTCTTATAGAAAAACGTCTGGAGAAGGTGCGCAAGCAGCGCGATCAAGGGCGTCGCTCCCGGCAGCGGGCTTCGGTGCCGACGGTATCGTTGGTGGGCTATACCAACGCCGGCAAGTCGACTCTGTTTAATGCCATTACCGACGCCGGTGTTTATGCGGAGGATCAGCTGTTTGCGACGCTGGACCCCACCATGCGTCGAATTGAGTTGCCCGTGATTGGCGCGACCGTGCTTGCCGATACCGTGGGTTTTATCAGTCATTTGCCACACCGGCTGGTTGAGGCTTTTCGTGCAACTCTGGAAGAGGCGACCAATGCCGATCTGCTGTTGCACGTAGTCGATGCTCCCGCAGAGGAGAGAGCGCGTAATATAGAGCAGGTTGAAGAGGTGCTCGAGGAAATCGGCGCAGCTGATCTGCCCCAGTTGCGGGTGTACAACAAAATTGACTTGATCGAGGACTTCGCCCCGCGCATCGATCGCGATGATCAGGGGCAGCCGGTAGCCGTGTGGTTGTCTGCGCAATCCGGTGCAGGCATCGACGCGCTGTTTGAGGCTGTAGCGGAACTGCTGGGTGAAGACCGCATCAATAACACATTGTTATTGCAACCGGCGGAGGCCAAGCTCCGGGCGCGGCTTTATGCGGCCAATGCCATTGTGCAGGAGAACTATCGGGACAATGGTGATTGCGAAGTGCAGCTGGCTATACCTCGTTGCGAGCTGCTAAAAATACTCAGTGACGAAAATATTGATATTGAAACGCTACACTGGGTTGAAGAGATGAATAATCTTGAGGGTAAGGAAGACTGGGAATAAACCTTTCCTAACCCTTTCCTGCGAAAAGACAGCTTAAAAAACGCAGGAGCTTTGTTAGAATCCGTTTTTATCGCCGTTTGCGGTAACTTAAAGACACATCAACTGGAGATAAGCTATGGCCTGGAATGAGCCTGGTGGGAATAATCAGGATCCCTGGGGGGGGAAAGGTGGCAATAACGATGGGCCGCCCGATCTCGACGAAGCATTAAAGAAATTTCAGGACAAGCTGAACGGTATTTTTGGTGGTGGTTCCGGTGGTGGTGGCGCCTCTGGCCCTTCTTTCAGCGGGGCTACTCTGGGATTGGTGTTGGTGGTGGTTGCCATCGCTTACCTGGTGCTGGGTATTTACCAGATCAAC
>JALUYN010000478.1 GCA_027012915.1 Cellvibrionaceae bacterium | reverse complement strand
TCACGGCATCCATCGCGTATCTGGATTATGAGTACAAAGACTACGACGTAGCCCAGTGTGCTCCTGCAGTCGCCGTAGTTCAGAAGCCCAGCGCATCATCCCCCGGTCTTTGTGACTTCAGCGGCGAAAGAGCTGCGAGCACACCAGAGATCTCCGGCAACATCAGCCTCGATTACTCACACGCCGTGGGTGACTGGGCCACCATGCACTGGGGCCTGAAGCTTGACTACAGCGACGAGTACTACGCCAGCAGTACCCTGGACCCCAACACCAAACAGGACAGCTACACCAAAGTTGGTGCTCGAATCGCACTGGCGAGCATCGAGGGTGACTGGCAAGTTTCACTGGTAGGTAACAACCTTACTGATGAGCGCATAATGACCCAAGCAACTGCTTTGCCACTGTCAGAAACCCTGACAGCCGACACAGGCGTTGCCTATTACGGTATTTTTGAGCGTCCACGCAGCGCTTCACTGGAGTTCACTTACAACTTCTAAAGCTCTCACGCTAAGAGGATTGCCTCGTCGGGTTAAACCGGCGGGGCTTTTTTGTTTTTGGATGCTGGATTTTGTTCCTCTGCCAGCGCGAGGAGTTTCCGCTTTCGCGGGAATGACCGGGAGCGTTGATTAACATCGACTTATGACAAAGGAACTGCCCCCTACAATTCCACTAAGACTTGCCGATAGCCTTTCATAACGTGGCGCACAACCGTCAGAATCGCTATATTCAAACCATCCACACAACGCAGGTAGATACCGTGAGTCAGATGCAACTCAACAACAGCCACGAATCTGGGTCCTATATCACCTTTCGCTCCGGCTCTACGTTTTACGCCCTGCCCATCGGTCACGTACGCTATATCTCCGCTCGCGATGCCCTCACCATTCGATCAACGCCACAACAGAATCAAACTGCCTCTCACGTTTTTGAGTACGATGGCAAAGCCACAGCCTTATATCGCTTCTGCTCGCTGGCGGGCTCCAGCTCACAGGTGGACGAAAGCACAGAACTGGTAGAACTGTTGGCGGCGCGACGCCAGGATCACGTGGACTGGGTGGATGCCCTGGAATACAGCATCCAAACGGGGGAGCCGTTTACCAAAGCCACCGACCCGCATATGTGCGCCTTCGGCAAATGGTACGACCAGTACCACCCCGAGGATGAAGAACTGAAAGAAATTATGGCCGCATTTGACGCGCCACATAAACGAATTCACTCACTGGGACTGCAGCTGACGGACCTTGCCCACGCCCAGAACGATAAAGCACAGGCAATGCGGATTCTGCGCAAAGAGCGCTCGACCACGCTAAAGGAATTGATGAATCATTTCGCCAAGGCGATTTTGCGACTGGAAGACATGGTACGCCCGGTGGTACTGGTACTGGACAGCGGCGAGAAGAATTTTGCACTGGAGGTGGAAACCGTCAGTGACATCAAGCACTTCGAGAATAATGCCTGGCTGGAAGACCAGTGCAAGACCACCGACGACACCTATTACGATGGCTATTTTCAGTCCAGCGACGGCGAACTGTTTCTGAATGTGGTCCCCAAAGCGCTATTGAGCTACGCCGAACAGCAGGCGCAGCTTGCCTGATAACGATTTGGTTAGGGCCTGTTAACACTAATTCTGATACTTCTGCTGGAGACTATTTTTGTTCCCAGTCAGGCGGAATGAGCGCCATTTAGTCATTCTAAATAAGCGAATTCCAACGCAGCTGGGG
>JALUYN010000477.1 GCA_027012915.1 Cellvibrionaceae bacterium | reverse complement strand
CAATGCACTGACGCACTGAGCCATTTGCGCACTCAAGCCAGCCACTGGAACCAGGATACTCAGAGCCCACAAGCCGTAGAGTTTTATTGCCAGCAACTGATCGACAACTGGTTGCTAATGCGCCCGCAGGCGACTGCAAATGTAACTTTCGATTCGGACAGCCCAAACCTGAGCAATTCTTTTCATCCGTCGGAGTCACAAGCCATACTTAACGTGTTAAATAATGCCGCAGATGCCAACCCGGATAACATCAACATCGATATATACTGGAACGATCAAGCGCTGCATGTAAACGTTCACGACAACGGTCCAGGCATAGATCCTCAGCTCGCCAAAAATCTGGGAACGGCCTTTGTGAGCGAGAAGGGAGAAGGCCGAGGGTTGGGCCTGTTTTTAACCCACGCAGCCCTCAAACGCCGCGGAGGAAAACTGCAGTTAAGCAATCATCCTGACGGCGGAACCATGGCTTATCTTACGCTTTCGCTAACCCCAGAATTTACCAACCAAAAAGTAACACCATGACAGAGAATCCAGCCTCTCAAACCATTTTATTGGTCGACGATGATGCCACCCTGACCCAGGTGCTGGCCCGCGCATTTCGCAAGCGGGGTTTTGAAGTCACCGAAGCCAACAACACAGAGGACGCGCTAAGCGCAGTTGAGGAACAGGTATTTGATCGCTGTGTGCTGGACTTAAAGCTGGCTCACGAATCCGGATTGCCCTTAATACCAAAATTGAAGCAACATCTACCTCAGCTCGACATCGTGATGCTGACCGGTTATTCGAGTATTAATACGGCAGTGGAAGCCATCAAGCTGGGGGCCAGCAACTATCTCTGCAAACCCGCTAACGCCGACGAAATCCTGGCCGCCTTCGAGGCAGAGCCAGATGCGGATATCGAAATTAGCAACGCGCCAATTTCCGTCAATCGTCTAGAGTGGGAGCACATTCAGAAAGTCCTGGCAGAACACGAGGGCAACATCTCTGCGACAGCACGAGCCCTGGGCATGCATCGCCGCACCCTGCAGCGAAAACTGCAGAAGAGGCCTGTCCGGCAATGAATAGAGCTCAGATAAAGAACTTGGCTAAACACTAATTCCCAGAAAGCAGTACCAGCCAAGAGAAAGTTCGGGCATTTTATTTATGTCGCTGCAAACTGTCGTCAGGAGCCTCTTTACGCGCTTGCATGCCGTAATCGCGAGACACCTCGGCAACCCGGAGACGATAATTCTGGAACATACCCCTGCTCAGACGTAATTTACGGCTCCACCATCAATGCGAATATTCTGCCCGTTGATAAACGCCGCACGTTCGCTGCACAGGAAAACCACCAGATCGGCAACCTCTTCACGCCGAGCAATGCGGCCACAAAAATTGGGAAAGTCCTGCTGTACGACCATATCTTCCCAGTCCCCTTCCCAGCCTGTTTTTTTCGCTTTAGCACGGTAACCAGCTTCTACTTCATCGGTCAGAATCAGTCCCGGCGCTACCGTGTTAACCGTGACCCCGGTACCCTTCAGTTCCTTGGCCAGGCTCACACCCATAGTTGCGAGAGCCCCCTTGGCGGCATAGTAGGCAGGCATAATATTGTTGGGTTGATGGGAACCTATTGTCCCAAGATTGACGATACGCCCCCAACCACGCTCGGCCATGCCGGCCATTAATCCCTGGGCCATTCGCGCAGCGGAGAGCACATTGGCCTGATACATCGCCAGCCATTTT
>JALUYN010000476.1 GCA_027012915.1 Cellvibrionaceae bacterium | reverse complement strand
CCAATGATGAACTGGAGACTGCCATTAATGCCGGCATCATCATTAATATGGAATCCGAAGGGGAAATGGAGCGCATAGCTCAAATTAGTGATCGCCTTGGCACCCGCGCCGTAGTATCGGTACGCGTTAATCCCGATTTCGAACTAAAAACCTCTGGTATGAAAATGGGCGGCGGCCCTAAACCCTTTGGCGTCGACGCCGAGAGAGTTCCCGCCATGTTACAGCGCATAGGCGAATTGGAGCTCGACTTCCGCGGTTTTCATATATTCAGCGGCTCGCAGAACCTGCGTCCTGAAGCGGTAATCGAGGCTCAAACCAAAACATTCGAGCTGGCGCTCAAGCTAGCGCAACACGCCCCCTCGCCCATTAAGTGGTTAAATATTGGTGGTGGCTTGGGCATCCCCTATTTTCCAGGTGAAGAGCGACTGGATCTGAAACCCATTGCAGAAAATCTGGACAAACTTCTGAAGCAATATCAACCACTACTGCCCAAAGCCGAAATCGTTATGGAACTTGGCCGCTACCTGGTAGGAGAAGCCGGCCTCTACGTGTGCGAAGTGGTAGACGTCAAAGAATCACGGGGCACCACCTACGCCATTACCAATGGCGGTATGCATCACCACTTGTCCGTATCCGGTAACTTTGGGCAAGTGATCCGCAAGAACTACCCCGTCTGCCTAGGCAATCGAGTCGACAGCGACTACAAACAAAGCATCAACGTTGTTGGTCCCTTGTGCACGCCACTCGATATTCTCGCCGACAAGTACGAACTGCCCACACCGCATGCGGGTGATCTATTTGTGGTATATCAATCCGGCGCCTATGGCTATAGCGCGAGTCCACATCTGTTCTTAAGTCACCCCGAACCAGAACAGATTCTGGTGTAAATAAGCACGAGCCCGGAGATAATGAAGAAACTAACTTGCTTCATAATTTTGTACTTCTCATTATCGGGTGTATTACTTCACGCTGGTGCAGGTTACATCTACCTATTCAATAAACCTCTGTATGATAAAGCCAAATATAAAGCGCTGGAAAAATTCGAGAACTACTTTCCCGCCTTGGCCTACCCCAAGGCTGTCGCGATAGAGAACTACGACCTCGACAAAGAGATTGAGCTCAATTTTGGACTGTGGCAACACATCCCCAATTACCCCATTGGTCATACACCGGAAGTTTTTTACTCCGACAACTTCGACTCACTGACCAGTGCCGCAAGCTCGCTGTCTCATGGCTCGACTCTGGTTATCAAAGAGGGAGTATATCGTCAACCTCTGATCATTACGGCAAACGATGTAACAGTTATTGGTCTTGGGCATGTGGTGATTGAGGACACAAGCGCAGAAGGAAAAGCGGCCATTGTCCTCAAAGGCAATTACAGCAGCATTGCCAACATCGAGTGCCGCTATATTAAAGTTCAACACGATAACGGCGCCTGCATACGTCTAGAGGGCAAAAATCTGAATATTGACCACGTCTATTTTCACTCAAGTCAGCAAGGCATTCTATCGGGACAGAATTCGGGGCAGGTTTTGATACGAAACAGTCGATTTGAAAAGCTGGGCTACAAAGGATATGCACATGGAATATACATCGGCGGGGGAGAACTATTTATCGATAACAGCCTTTTCATTGCAGCAAAAAACCAAGGTCACGAAATAAAATCAAGGGCTCTTAGCACGATCATACAAAATTCAATTATTACATCGCTATCCTCCGATGAC
>JALUYN010000475.1 GCA_027012915.1 Cellvibrionaceae bacterium | reverse complement strand
GACGTAGCCTTACCCAGCACCGCCAACAGTTTTTCGTTGGGAATAGTGATCAGCGAATCCACTCGCTCTTGCAGTTCTTTTATACCAGCATCGGCAATGGCCATGCGCTTGCGCCCTTCGAAGGGAAACGGCTTGGTTACCACGGCAACGGTCAGGATACCCAGCTCGCGAGCCACTTCTGCTACAACCGGCGCTCCACCAGTACCGGTGCCACCACCCATACCGGCGGTAATGAAGACCATGTCCGCGCCCTGCAGCACTTCAGCGATACGGTCGCGATCTTCCATAGCGGCCTGACGACCAATTTCCGGATTGGCTCCAGCACCAAGCCCCTTGGTCATATTGCTACCCAGCTGTAACACCGTGCGGGTATCAATATCCTTCAAAGCCTGGGCATCGGTGTTTGCACACACAAATTCCACACCATCTACCGCATTGGCGATCATGTGTTTAACAGCGTTACCGCCACCACCACCGACACCAACAACCTTAATTACCGCGTTTTGCGGAACGTTATCGACTAGTTCAAACATAGGTTTCCCCTCTTTTTCCTTCCCCTAAAAACTAAAAACTTCGTTGTAAAACTACTGATCTAACATGCCCGAAGGCGTTAAAAACTTTCCTGGAACCAAGCCTTGGTTCGACTCCACCAGGAATTCTCCGAAACAACCTTGCTCGCCTTGCGGCTTCCAGTTGCCCCTTCAAAACTCTGCTGCTTCGCGTAGTGCAACAGCCCCACTCCGGTTGAATAGATGGGGTTGTTCACGATGTCTGTTAAACCACTGACATTTTGCGGTGCTCCCAAGCGCACAGGCATATGGAAAATCTCTTCCGCCAGCTCAACCACACCTTCCATTTTTGCAGTACCACCGGTGAGCACGATACCTGCAGCTATCAGATCCTCGAATCCACTGCGTCTCAACTCAGCCTGCACTAGAGTGAACAGTTCGTCGTAGCGCGGCTCAACGACTTCTGCCAGTGCCTGTCGAGACAAATCACGGGGTGCGCGATCACCGACGCTTGGCACCTTGATGGTCTCGTTTTCGCCCGCCAACTTAGCCAGAGCACAGGCGTATTTAATTTTGATCTCTTCGGCATGCGGTGTCGGCGTACGCAACGCCATGGCGATATCGTTGGTCACCTGATCACCCGCAATCGGTATTACACCCGTATGGCGAATCGAGCCCTCGGTAAAAATGGCAATATCAGTGGTACCTCCTCCGATATCCACCATGCATACGCCTAACTCTTTTTCATCATCAGTCAGAACCGAATAACTCGACGCCAGTTGCTCGAGAATAATGTCTTCTACTTCAAGGCCGCAGCGCTTGATGCACTTCTCGATATTTTGGGCGGCGTTGACCGCACAAGTCACCAGGTGCACCTTGGCCTCAAGACGCACGCCCGACATTCCCAGCGGCTCCTTTACCCCTTCCTGCTCATCAATCAGATATTCCTGAGGCAGTATGTGCAAAATTTTCTGATCCGCCGGGATTGCAACTGCCTGAGCCGCATCGATTACTCGCTCTACGTCCTGTTCGAATACTTCGCGGTCTTTAACCGCGACAATACCGTGAGAATTCAGACTGCGAATATGGCTGCCGGCGATGCCGGCATATACAGAATGAATCTGGCAGCCTGCCATCAACTCCGCTTCTTCTACCGCACGCTGAATCGATTGCACGGTGGATTCGATGTTAACCACGACACCCTTTTTCAAGCCTGAGG
>JALUYN010000474.1 GCA_027012915.1 Cellvibrionaceae bacterium | reverse complement strand
CGTTAGTGAGTCCATGCCCGGCGCCGAGAGCGTGGCATCCCAGCTTAATTTGTCGCTGACGACTCTGAGAAGGCGTCTGCAGCAAGAAGACACTTCATTTCAGAAAATTAAGGACGAGTGTCGCCTCGAGGCAGCTATCCACTATCTTAATCTACCAGATTTGACCAACTCCGATATCGCAGAGAGACTCGGTTTTGATGAGCCCAGTGCGTTTTTCAGAGCCTTCAAAAAGTGGACTGGGCTAACCCCTGGCGAGTATCGCAAGCAGATGGCAGAAGGTCTGGCATAGACCGGCCCCAGCTCTGTCTATATAGATGGTCGTTGTTATTTCTCGCCACCTTATGACCGTATAAGTATAAGCAGTCATATCTAGTCGTATTTACCACTGTATCTAGTCAAATTTACCATTGAGCAAAATTGCGAAAACTTGGAACCTAGCTGCCGTCTAGAAAAGCCCAATTTGCAATTTGTGAGGTAATTAGAATGGCTGAATATAAAGTCCCTCTGCGCGACATCGAATTTAACCTGTTTGAATTGTTCGGTTACGAAGAACATTGGCAGAACATCCCTAAGTTTGCGGAGACCACAGCGGATCTCGCAACTGCGATTTTGGGCGAAGCTGCGAAGTTCAGCGAAAACGTTATTGCTCCTCTTAACCAGTCTGGAGACCAGGAAGGTTGTACCTGGAAGGATGGCGAAGTAACTACTCCTAAAGGTTTTAAAGAAGCGTATCAGCAGTTCGTCGAAGCCGGTTGGCCTTCTATGACTCACGACGTTGAGCATGGCGGTCAAGGCCTGCCACCTGCACTGGGTCTGGCAATCAGCGAAATGACTGGTACTGCTAACTGGTCCTGGGGTATGTACCCTGGTCTTTCTCACGGTGCAATGAACACTATCGCCGAGCACGGCACCCAGGAACAAAAAGAAGTTTATCTGACCAAGCTGATCAGCGGTGAGTGGACCGGCACTATGTGTCTGACTGAACCACATTGCGGTACTGATCTGGGTATGCTGCGTACTAAGGCCGAGCCTCAGGCTGACGGTTCTTACGCGATCACTGGTACCAAGATCTTTATCTCTGCCGGTGAGCATGACATGGTAGACAATATTGTTCACATCGTACTGGCTCGTCTGCCAGACGCGCCAGCCGGTACCAAAGGTATCTCCCTCTTTATCGTTCCCAAAATGAACGTTGCAGAAGATGGCACTGTGGCCGATCGCAATGGCGTAAGCTGCGGTTCTATTGAGCACAAAATGGGAATTAAGGCTAGCGCGACCTGCGTGATGAACTTTGACAATGCCAAAGGCTACCTGATTGGACCACCAAACCGCGGCCTGAACTGCATGTTCACCTTTATGAATTCCGCACGTCTGGGTACTGCGTTGCAAGGTGTTGCCCATGCTGAGATGGGGTTCCAGCAGTCACTGGAATATGCTCGTGACCGTCTGCAAATGCGCTCTTTGAGCGGCGCGAAGAACCCCGAAGGTCCTGCGGATCCAATTATTGTTCACCCTGATGTACGTCGCATGCTGTTGACCCAAAAAGCCTTCGCTGAAGGTGGTCGTATGCTGATGGCGTACTGCGCCAAGCTGGTTGACGAAATTGAATCCGGTGATGAAGAACTGGCCAAAGAAGCTGATGGCAAGTTGGCATTCCTGACTCCAATCGCGAAAGCATTCTTGACCGAAGTTGGTTTTGAATCTGCTAACCACGGTCTGCAGTGCTTCGGTGGTCACGGATTTATTTCTGAGTGGGGCGCTGAGCAGAACGTACGTGATTGTCGTATCTCCATGTTGTACGAAGGTACTACTGGAATTCAGGCGCTGGATCTCTTGGGTCGTAAGGTGCTGATGACTCAGGGCGAGATCATGAAGCCTTTCACTAAAGAAATTCACAAGTTCTGTCAGGCCAACGAAGCTAATCCTTTTGTTGTTAAGCTGGCTGAGATGAACAAACAGTGGGGCGATCTGACCATGAAAGTGGGCATGGCGGCCATGGAAAACCCAGAAGAGGTTGGCGCCGCTTCTGTGGACTACCTGATGTTCTCTGGTTACGTGACCTTGGCATACTTCTGGGCCCTGGCTGCACAGAAGGCTCAAGACAGCATTGACGCTGGTAAAGGCGATGAAGCTTTCTACAAAGCCAAGATTCAGACTGCTGAATTCTACTTCGGCCGTCTGTTGCCTCGCACCACCAGCTTGACTGAAACCATGCTGTCCGGTGCCGACAACCTGATGACCATGGATGTAGAATCCTTCGCATTCTAAAGGCTGAAAACCTCTTATGAGTTCTGTTGAAGAGGAATTCGCCAAGAACATAAGCCGCTTTGATCGTAAAGCGGCTTTTGGTTTTTCTGCGATCTACCAATTCTTTATCGCTGACGGGGTAGATTACTATTTGGTAATCGATGCTCAAGACTGCGGGTATCAAGAAGGTATTCACGATCATGCTGATATTGCTATGAGCATGAATCATGAAACGCTTATTTCTGTATTAGACGGATCTTTGGATGGCATGCAGGCATTTATGTTTGGCCAGGTAAAAGTAGACGGAGATCTACATTTGGCCAAGAAGCTGCTGGATCTGTTTCCTCGGTAAGTCCAAAGTTCGTTACAAACAGGGCGCGACAACGTGCCCTGAATTTACTTATAAAAACAAAATGCGGAGTAGAGATGGATACAAGCAATTTGAATTCTGTACCTGAAGTATTTCAGGAAGCATTTAAAGAGTATGCCAATAAGCCGGCATTCACCTGCTTGGGTAAAACCCTGAGCTATGCGGACATTGATCGTTTAAGTGCACAATTTGCCAGCTATTTGCAAAACAATACCAACCTCAAAGCGGGAGACGCGGTTGCGGTTCAGCTGCCCAATGTATTGCAATATCCGGTTGTACTGTACGGTATTTTGCGAGCAGGAATGACTTTGGTAAACACCAATCCTCTCTATACGGAGCGCGAAGTTAAACACCAGTTAAATGACTCGGGTGCCAAGGCGCTGGTAGTTCTGGCGAATATCGCGGAGACCGCTGCAAAGGTCGTCGATGAAACTCCTGTTGAGCAAGTTATTGTCACCGAAGTTGGAGATCTGCACGGTTTTCCAAAAGGTCTTATTATCAATGCGGTAGCCAAGCATGTTAAAAAATTGGTTCCGCAGTTCAAATTCAAGAATCAGGTTTCGTTGAAATCCGCTTTGGCCAAGGGTGCCAAGGGAACGTTTACTCGAGTGAAGCGACAGCCCGAAGACGTTGCAGTTCTCCAGTACACCGGTGGTACTACAGGTGTAGCTAAAGGTGCCATGCTCACTCATGGCAATCTGGTTGCCAATATGAATCAGATGAAAGAGCGCATGAATACTGTTCAAGTGGGAGCTGAGATTTTTGTTGCACCTCTGCCTTTGTATCATGTCTATGCGTTTACAGCGCATTGTATGATGTTGATTGCCCAAGGCGGTCACAATATTTTGATTCCAAACCCTCGTGAGCTGGACAGTATTGTTGACGCAATGAAGCCTTATCAAATCACTGGTTTCGTCGGCTTGAACACTCTATTCAATGGCCTTTGCCACCACGAGCCGTTCAAGGCTCTGGATTTTTCCAAAATGCATCTCACTGCTTCCGGCGGCATGGCGTTGACTTCGGATGTGGCAAATTTGTGGGAATCTGTAACTGGTTGTCAGGTCTCCGAAGGTTACGGCATGACGGAAACTTCGCCCGTGGTTTCTACCAATCCAGCCAATGCCATTAAGTTGGGTTCAGTAGGTCTTCCGGTTGTCGACACTGAAATCAAAATTGTCGATGAGGAAGGCAAAGAGATGCCTCAGGGTGAGGCCGGTGAACTCCTGGTTCGCGGTCCGCAGGTTATGAAGGGCTACTGGAATCGTCCAGAGGCTACGGCTGAAGTTTTGTCAGAAGACGGCTGGCTAAACACTGGCGATATGGCTGTAATGGATGAAGATGGTTATTTGAAGATTGTTGATCGTAAAAAAGACATGATCATTGTGTCTGGCTTCAATGTTTATCCTAACGAGATCGAAGACGAGATCTGTAAGCATCCAGGTGTACTCGAAGCAGCGGCGGTCGGTGTTGATGATGAAAAAACCGGTGAGGCAGTGAAACTGTTTCTGGTGAAGTCTGATGACAATTTGACCAAAGAAGAAGTTATCAAGTTCGCTCGTCAACAACTCACTGCATACAAGGTTCCTAAGCAGATTGAGTTTATGAATGACTTGCCAAAATCTAATGTTGGCAAAATTCTGCGTCGCGAATTGCGGGATGCGCAGAGCGCCTAGTAAATACGAGCGTTCTATTAAGAAAACGCCCTATGGGGAAACCCGCAGGGCGTTTTTTTATTTGCAGATTCAGTGTTTTGTTTGGTGCTTCAGGAATTCGATGTCGGCTGTTTACCAATAGACGAGAGTAGTAATTCCCTGTTACGTTCTTTCGTCTATATAGTGCCAACCTTTTTGGCCCATCACGACGCGACGTTTTATTCCATTGTGTTCCATTTTACCGGACTCATAGCCTTCATCGCCTTCGAGTAATATGCCTGGAGTTTTGCTCTCAAGTACCAGGTTCGGAAAATATCTGGGCATATCGCGCCCAGACGTCAGCGCTGCCACTTGATCAATAGCGCGACACTTGGAAAGCTCCAGCAAAGTGAGGTATGTGGGAGGCATTATTTTTAGCTCCCGCTGTTCCATCATTCGCAGTGCTTTTTCGGGAGTCACCCATAGGTAGTCAACAATCTCACTGTCGTCCACGGTAATTTGTTGATCCTGTTGAAGGTGTCCCCATAGAAACCAGGTGGAGAAGCGCTTCTTTTCTACGATGGGTGTGGTCCAGTGAGAAAAAAACTCGAAGTCGTCGGGGTTGAGTGAAAGGCCTGCTTCTTCGTGGCTCTCCCTTGCGGAGGCCGCTCGAGCTGCTGATTCTTCATCGTGGGGGTTATCCCCGTAGTCTTCCCGGTCTATGCGGCCGCCGGGAAACACCCAGCTGCCCCCTGCGAATTTGACGGCTTTGGCCCGCAGTAGCAGTAGCACCTCCAATTCATTGCCTTGCGGGCGCAGAAGTATAACAGTGGCGGCTGGATGGGCTGGTGGCACCGTTGATGTACCACGATTGGTTTTGGTATCAGGCATACTCTTCTCGTTATTATGAGTCTGTGAAGGGCGCTGTTATTGAATCTAGCGTTTGTCGAGAATAGTCACTTCCCGTTGTGGGAAAGGGATTTCTACGTCGGCATCTTTCAAGGCCTTGAAAATCGCTTGGTTCATCTTAAACAGCAACTGGTAGTACTGCTGAGTGGGGAGCCAGGCACGAATTCCAATGTTGACGCTGCTATCGCCAAAACTTTCGATACCAACTTGTGGTTGCTGGTCGTTAGTCACTTCGTCCATGGAGGTAATGGTTTTGAGGATCAGTTCTATAGCCTTCTGCGGGTCTTCACCGTAGCCAATACCAATGCTCAGTTCGGCCAGAGTGTTGTTAAACGAATTATGAATAATCTCGCCAACAATGTGTTTGTTGGGAATAGTGATTTCGATGTCGTCTTCGTTGCTTAGAACGGTATAAGCCAAATGGACTTCCTTGACCTGACCGGTAACACCTTGAACGCTAATGGTGTCACCTACCACGAAAGGGCGAGTAATAATGATATTCAGGCCAGCGCCATAGTTGGAAAGTAGCCCCTGTACCGCGAGACCTGCCCCCAGAGACAGAGCACCTACGGCGGCGAGAAAAGGGGTGACGCTAATGCCCAGCTTGCCCAGGGCAATTATTGCCACCATGACAATGATAATAATCTTGGTAGTGGCTGCAAGGAAGCGGCTCAATGTGACGTCGAGACCTTTCTTGTCGCAGAGCTTTAATACCAAGTTACTGACTTTGCTGGCGACCATCATGCCTATCAAGAGGATGATGATGGCTCCCAGAATTTGAAAACTGTAGTTAACGAAAAACTCGATTACCATTTGATAGATGGCGGTGAATTGTTGCAGTTCGCTTTCCAGATTTTGTTCCACGTTGTATTCCTTTCGATTAGTTACTGTGCTTCAACACAGTGCCCAAAATTCGGTTGAGATCTCTGAGGGAATTGCAGGTTTCTACGTGAGAGCAGTATGGGCTGTATTCACTCATAATGGAGTCGCCTGTGTCCCAGCTGAACTGTCCTTCCGGGTTCAGCCACAGTATACGCTGGCTGCGACGGTAGACCTCCTCCCAAATGCCAATGTTACCATCTCCGTGGTTGTTACGGGCATCTCCTAGCATGATTACGGTGGTGCGATTGTCGATGTCATCCAGTGCCATTCCTTCAAAGTCTGCCAGGGCTTTACCGTAGTTAGTTGGCAGATTTGCCCACTTGTCCATTACCTCGGCCAGAGCGCGATCCATATCGTACTTGTCGAACAGCTCTGTAACCTCTGCCATGTCTGAGGAAAATACAAACGAGCGAACTCTGGGCAATACATCCTGTAGACTGTGAAGAAACAACAGAAGAAACCGCGCTACTCGGCTCACGGACCCACTGACGTCGCAGATGACTATAACTTTAGGGCGCTCGACGCGAGTGGATTTCCACTTCGTGTGAAACAAAAAACCGTCATAGGCCGCGTTGGCGGCTATGGTGCGCCGCACGTCCAGCAATCCCCGTTTAGTGATCCTGCGACGACGGCTGTGCATGCTCGCCAGTCTCTTGGCCGCCTTACGTACCAATTCTCCCATCAACTTGTAATTGTGGTTGTCGATACTGGTGAGTTTGACTTTGTTGAGGTTGTTTTCTCTCAGCTTTTGCGGTTCACCCTGCCCAAACAACAGGTATTGTTGTTCCACATAGTCACGCACCTGTTGTTGCAGGCGACTGCGACGTTGTTGCAGCAGCTGCAGTGCAGCCGATTCATCTTCGTCCTCAGCCATTTCAGCCAGATCTTGCTGTAGTTCGCTGTCCCCCATGGCCTGCATTACGCGATAGGTGACCATTGGAATCTGGGTAAACAGGCGCATCTCCTGAGCACCAGCAGCTGCAGCGGCACTGGCAATCATCACTTGCAGCGCCGCGGCGTCATTGTTCATCAGTTGTTGGGCAAGCGCGGAATTGGGGGGTGGCGGGGTGTCTGCATCACTATTGCCGTCTTCGCCGGCGATTGTTTCCTCGTGCAGGGGGAAATCGTCGATCTGCTGTCGTGGCTCTTCGGGCGACGCTTCCAGATTTTCATCGTATACGTCATTGTTCTGGCTGGCAAAGAACTGGTCGAACAAGTCATCGTAGATCAGCCGGTGTTCCAGGCGCTTGGTTAGCGTGGTGCCCAGTGACAACTTTAGCAGCCGCGAATCATCAATGCCGACTAACTGTGCCGCACGCAAAGCGTCAAGAGTTTCGGCGGCAGAAATGGGAAGGCCCGCTTGCCGCAGCGCGTGAATGAAATCACCCAATACCCGTTGCATGGTGTCGTCCCGTGCAGTCTATCTAGCGATTGCTGGCTGCTGATTTCAGCAAATTGTGAATCTCCGGTTCCACGGCTTCAATATCATCTTGAAACTTTAGCAAGAGATTGAGTGTGGTTTTGACCCATTCATGATCGAGGTTATCGACGTTCAGCAAGAGTAGAGCTCTGGCCCAATCGATAGTTTCACTGACAGCGGGAACCTTCTTTAGGGCCATATCACGAAGTTCGCTAATAAAGGCTACCAGTTGTTGCCTCAGGTCGTCATTGAGCTCAGGCACCTGAGCACTGATGATCTTCTGTTCGATGGTTTTGGATGGGAAAGGAATGTAGAGATGCAAGCAGCGTCTCTTGAGCGCATCCCCCAGTTCTCGGGTATTGTTACTTGTGAGAAAGACGATAGGGTTAGATTTGGCTTTCACGGTGCCCAGTTCAGGAATCGAAATTTGATAGTCGGAAAGCAATTCCAGCAAGAAAGCCTCAAATTCCTGGTCGGCCTTGTCAATTTCGTCGATCAGCAGAATAGCGCCGTCTTCGGAGCGCAGGGCTTCTAATAGCGGCCGAGGCTCGAGAAATTCGTCGGAGTAGAAGATGTCGCCAAACTGGTGCAGCCGCGATACGGACTCATCGAGGCCTTTGGCACCGCGCATCACATCGCCCAGTTGATCCTTCAGTAGTTGGGTATAGAGCAACTGTTTTCCGTATTTCCATTCATAGAGTGCTTTGGCTTCATCAAGGCCTTCGTAGCACTGCATGCGAATAAGAGGAGCACTTAACAATTCCGAGGTCTTTTTGGCGAGTTCAGTCTTGCCAACTCCCGGAGGACCTTCTACGAGAATGGGTTTTTGCAAGTGGCAGGCCAGGTAGACCGAAGTAGCAATGGCGTCGCTGCAAATGTAGCCGAGTTGCTCGAAGTGCTGTTTGATGGTTTCGGGTGAGTTGATTTTGTCCTGATTTCGGATAATCACCGGCTTTTCCTTACTGTCGTGTTAAAACGATTGTATGGTTGCCACTGTGAAGTTGAAAGGGCCTGGAGTGCCTATTTTATTGGCCAAATAAGCCCCGGCGTCAGACCGGGGCAACAAGTTGGCCGCTTAATCACGCGCGGCGCTTTTTCCAGGCGTAACTGCCAATGTCCTTGAAGTTTCGCAATACCGAGTACCAGCTGCTTTGATTGGGCTTGGCGCGCTTGCCGCTGCCAATACGGTCCATTTGGTGCTCGTACCAGACCAGGTCCACCATAGAGAACTTGTCCAGAGTTTTAGAGCCAGTCGTTAGTTTTTTCAGTCGGATACTGTGATCGTCGTCTGCAATTAACTTGTTGGGAAGATCCGGATAGACCGCCAGTGGTCGTGCGATACCGATTGCGTCGACAACGCCTTCGGCGAGTGCCTGGTTCATGGCTTTTGCACTACGGAAGCCACCGGTTACTACCAAAACTGTGTTCTTCAGTACACCTCTGGCTTTAGAGGCTTGATCAATAAAAAACGCCTCGCGCTTTGCGGTACTTTCCTTGCCCATCATTTCGGGGTTTTCGTAGTTGCCGCCGGAGACTTCAATAAGGTCGATGCCGAGTTTATCCAGTTCTTGAACCACCAGCAGGAAGTCCTCTTCACTGAAGCCGCCTTTTTGAAAGTCCGCAGAGTTGAGTTTGATTGCCACGGGGAAGTCGTCGCCTACTGCCTTGCGAATATTGTGATAAATCTCCATCAGGAAGCGCATGCGGTTTTCCAGTGGACCGCCCCAGCGGTCCGTACGACGATTGTGGTGAGGCGATAGAAACTGGTTGACCAGATATCCGTGCGCCGAGTGGATTTGGATTCCCGTAAATCCGGCCTGTTGCGCTAGTTTGGCGCTGGTGGCAAAGCGTTGAATGATAGCCTCGATTTCGTTTTCGGTGAGTTCGCGGGGGCAGTTAAAAGCCTTGTCGAGGCCGTTGCCGAGGGGAATGGCAGATGGCGCTACCGGCTGTTTATTCAGAAAGTTCGGAATTTGTTTCCCGGGATGGTTCAGTTGTGCCCAAAATTCCGTACCGTTCTGGGTAGCAGCGCTGGCCCAGTCGCGGAAACGGTCGAGGTTGGATTGTTCGTCAAGTACCACATTTTTGGGTTCTCCCAGGGCGTTGCGGTCCACCATAAGGTTGCCGGACACACAGATGCCAATGCCACCTTCCGCCCAGGTTTGATAGAGCTTGAAGAGCTTGCCGCTCGGATTGTGGTCGGCGTCTGCCAGCTGTTCGCTCATGGCAGATTTGAAAAGGCGGTTTTTGGCGCTGGCGCCGCAGGGCAGGGTAATGCTATCGCTGATCTGTGTCATGGGACTTCTCGCTTGATGTTGGCTTGATGTTTGGTTTTTTGAAGAAATCCGTTGCTCAGGGTTTGAGCAGCGCCAGTAGCTGTTGGGATTTCTGTTCCAGTAGTGCTGGATTCTGGTGAATCTGATATTCCAAGAGCTGACCGTGCCAGTGGTCGTAGAGGATATCCGCAATAACTGCAGCTGGTTGGGCCTTGGTAATTTCTTCCAGCCGTTGCGCTTCGTCTACCAGATCCGTCAAATGCTCTCGAGCCATCTTCTGTACGCTTTCCAGACTGCTTCGACATTTACTGCTGCTTTGGGATATCTCATTGGCCAGTGCCGACACCAAGCAGGGTTCGGGGCCATTCTCTGTACACAGATCGCGCCCCAGAGCTTGGAAGGTTTCAAGGATTTGGCGCGATGGTTTGGCATCC